>NZ_NHRI01000014.1:0-147657 GCF_003129585.1 Shewanella sp. BC20
GCATCATCAGAGGCACTATTGATGCGTAAACCCGTGGATAGACGCTCCATCGCATTCGTTAGTAGGTTGTTGCTTTTGTTTACCGCACCTTGTGCAACAATTGATGCGTAATTAGTGTGAACACCTAACATGATACTTCTCCAGAAAATAACTGTGGTCTTGGTAAAACCTGACTTCAGGCATAACTCACTAAAGCGACAATAACGGCGTATAACTGAAACTTATTTAAAAAATATGGTGTTCACAAAGCTAAAAAAGACGGAATGCATCTCTTACAAACAAAAATGCCAGTAAGCTAAACTCACTGGCACTTAAAAAACCAACGCAATTAATGTGACCTAATTAGCGCAATAAGCCCATCACTAAGCCTGTATTTTGGTTAGCAGAAGACAATACAGTCGTGCCTGCTTGAACAAGCAGTTGGTTACGCGTCATATTCGCTGACTCAACCGCGAAATCCGCATCCATAATACGGCCTGCTGCAGCTTTAGTGTTTTCAGTAACACTGGCTAAGTTCGCCGCGGTATGGCCAAGACGGTTAATGTTGGCACCTAAGGTTGAACGTTCTGTCCCTACTGCTGCCAAGAAAGTATCAACAAGTGCAATAGCTGCGTTAGCAGTGCCACCCGTTAAAGTACCTGCGACAGTTTTAGATATAGCACCTAACTTAACATCTAATGTTTCAGAGGTTCCTGCACCAATCTGGAACTTCACACCTTTAACCAAAACACCATCGGTAGCATCTTTAAACAGATTGTTACCTGCATAAGTAGTGTTATCTACAATACGAGTTATTTCTGCGTTCAACTGCTGAAACTCAGCATCTAGCGCAGTTAAATCTTCAGCAGAGTTCACACCGTTAGCCGCTTGAGTCGCCAGTTCTTTCTGACGGTTGGCGATTGTCGTTAACTCTTCTAGCGCACCGTCAGCCGTTTGCAACATTGACGTCGCATCGGAGATATTACGTGACGCTGTCTCCATGCCTTTTACGTTTGCACTCATGCGATTAGCAATCTGTAAACCAGCTGCATCATCAGAGGCACTATTGATGCGTAAACCCGTGGATAGACGCTCCATCGCATTCGTTAGTAGGTTGTTGCTTTTGTTTACCGCACCTTGTGCAACAATTGATGCGTAATTAGTGTGAACACCTAACATGATACTTCTCCAGAAAATAACTGTGGTCTTGGTAAAACCTGACTTCAGGCATAACTCACTAAAGCGACAATAACGGCGTATAACTGAAACTTATTTAAAAAATATGGTGTTCACAAAGCTAAAAAAGACGGAATGCATCTCTTACAAACAAAAATGCCAGTAAGCTAAACTCACTGGCACTTAAAAAACCAACGCAATTAATGTGACCTAATTAGCGCAATAAGCCCATCACTAAGCCTGTATTTTGGTTAGCAGAAGACAATACAGTCGTGCCTGCTTGAACAAGCAGTTGGTTACGCGTCATATTCGCTGACTCAACCGCGAAATCCGCATCCATAATACGGCCTGCTGCAGCTTTAGTGTTTTCAGTAACACTGGCTAAGTTCGCCGCGGTATGACCAAGACGGTTAATGTTGGCACCTAAGGTTGAACGAGCAGTGCCCACTTCTTTAATATAAGTATCTACGGCTGTTATTGCCGCTGTCGCATTCGCAGCTGAAGTTAAATCACCACCAACATCCGTAGGTTTTGCAATTACCACATCTAAGGTTTCAGTTGTACCTGCACCAATTTGAAATTTAACACCAGTACCAGTGCTCAATTTGGCGAATAAGTCATTACCTGCATAGGTAGTTTTGCCCATGATACGAGTAGACTCTTTAATCAGTTCTTGGAACTCATCATCCAAGGCTTTCAAATCATCAGCAGAGTTCACTCCGTTGGCCGCTTGAGTCGCCAGTTCTTTCTGACGGTTGGCGATTGTCGTTAACTCTTCTAGCGCACCGTCAGCCGTTTGCAACATTGACGTTGCATCCGAGATATTACGTGACGCTGTTTCCATGCCTTTTACGTTTGCGCTCATGCGATTAGCAATTTGTAAACCAGCGGCATCATCAGAGGCACTATTGATGCGAAGCCCTGTAGATAAACGCTCCATGGCATTGGTCAATAGGCTGTTGCTTTTGTTTACCGCACCTTGTGCAACAATTGATGCGTAATTTGTGTGAACACCTAACATGATACTTCTCCAGAAAATAACTGTGGTCTTGGTGAAACCTGACTTCAGGCATAACTGAATAAGACGACACAAAACTCGTAGCACTGAAATCAAGAAACTAACTTTCACCAAATTACACAACTATATTCGAGTATCAGACCACCCAATCAGAGTAAAAGCGCACTAACCTGCTCTCGATTGGCATTTCCCTGAGCCATTAACGAAGTCACTTGATAACTAAAGGGGTAAGGTTGCATAAATTTATGCAAAAGCTGCAGTTCAGCCTTAGGCTGGCTCGAGGCCGTTAATTGCTTAGCCTTCACCAACAGTAAGCGGTGCGATGCTTTAATATCATCAATTTGCACTGTGACTTTTTTTTCAACTTTTGACACTTTAGCCAACGTCATTTTTAACTGTTCAGGATCCGTAAAATTCCACTCTCGGGGATCCTGCCAACTAAATTTTTCTTCTAGCGGTATATTTCTCGGCTCTCCCGCGGGCAACCTTTGCCCTTCGCCAACCATTAAAATCCCACCACCGAATCTAATCCAAGTCTCGTGCGGTGCAGTAAACACGGTTTCATCGGAGGATAAACGGTCGATACTTATTCCAATAGAGGCTAAAACAGGTTCGATAATACCTTGAAGCTCTAAGCGATTTTTATTCGCAGGCAAAAATAAATGCAATGTTTGCTTTTCTGTAAAAAGCGTAATTATTTCATCGCGATTCTTAGGTAAAGTAAGATCAACTCGTCGAAACTTAAAAAAATGTACTGCTGCAGGCTGCGAAGCCGTAATCAAATTCAAGTGATGATCGAGTAAGCGCTTTCCTTGGTAATGAGGCTTAATCTCGATTAATTGCCTACGACACTCTTCTGCTTTATTTAATGCATCTTCAACCACCGAATGTTTACTCGATTGGCGGGTTTGCAGCTGTTTATTTAGTTGGCCTAGTATACTTTTAGCCGAACTCAAGCTCTGTAACACCACTTGCGATGCACTAATATTATGCTGCTCTTGGGTCACCTTGGCCCAACGTCCGTAGGCTTCTAATCTATGCTTAGGTATGGGCCTTGCTTTTGGTGCGCTACGGGGCGCACCTGATGTTGGAGCAACATAATGGGACGTTACTGTCTGACTTTGACGTAACTGACTAAGTGACTCACCTATCCCTTTGATCATTTGGACTCATTACCTACATATGATTAAAAAGGGACAGCTGACTAATTTGGACAAAAGTTTGCTGGGTAATTTTTAATGCCGTTAACTTGACATTAAACTCTGCGGTGGCTGCGGCATAATCGAGCTCTTGCGTTTCACCTATCACTTGCTTACTAAACAACACCATCTCTTCATGGGAGCTTTTGACTAAAGCAAGATTATTTTGCTTGCCACCGAAATCGGTAATAGCCGCACCTATGCTATCTAAGGTTTCACTTAACGCTGTTTGTATTGCATTTGCTGCCGCACTAAAAGCGGCATCGCTTGGCGATACGCTTGGATCCTTTAATACGTTAATATAGTCCACTGTTTGATTTAAAATATCTTGGCCAGCATTGGAGAATAAAACCTTTTCGGCAGTGACATTAGCCGTAGTCCATGACGAGTTAGAGGTTTGTACCGTTCTCTCGCTAGCATCTCCTTGGTAGACGTATCGCCCAGTTGCATCCTTTACTACTGCGGCTTTCTCTATCGCGTTACCCGAAAACAGGTAATTACCCGACTCATCAGTGGCGTTAATATTATCCACCAACCCCTTTAAGAGTTCTTCCATCTCAGATGCATAGGAGGCTCTATCCTCTTTAGAGAGATTCGAGCTATTAGTGGCAATGCTGATTTCCTTCATTCGCAGCTGCGTCTCAACCATGCTAGATAAATAGGTTTCAGCTCGGTTCATGCTGGTGCTTAAGGAATCAATATTTTTAACGTATTGCTGCACTAGCGCGAGATCGCGCTGATTATCCATCACTCGAACAACACCAATTGGATCATCTGAAGGCGATAATATTGAAACACCTTTAGAGAGCATTTGATTCAAACGTGCCACATCATACGTCGTGTTCTGCAAACTGTTTAAATTGTTAGTGTATAAATTTTGCATTGTTACACGCATGAAAAAAGTCCTTAAAAGCTACTCAGCATTGTTTGAAATAGTTGATCTGCGGTAGAAATCACCTTCGCATTAGCCATATATGACTGCTGATAGATAATCAAATTGATCCCTTCTTCGTCGGGATTCACGCCACTGGTACTTGCCCACTGGGACTGCGCATCTTTCTGTAAATCAACACTGGTTTTAGCAAATGAAATCGCTTGGCGAGAAGCTGAGCCTAGCTGACCAACCTTACTAGAGAAAGATTCCGCTAAGCTTGTGTTACTACCAAGGCTGGTAAAACTCAGCTCTTTATTCGCTAGTTGCACTAAGGTTTTTAAATTTGTGTTATCGCCTTGGGTGCCATCTTTACCAAAAGCAAGTTTATCAGGCGTAAAACCAGCCGTTAGAGATAAACTTCCCCCAGGGTTATTGGCTTGATAAGTAAATAAATCCTGTGATGGTATCGCCCCATTTAAGTCGGTACCTGAAGCAAGAATAGAATTAAATTCGGTCGCTAACATTACCGCTAATTCATCGATGTACTCTTGTGAGTCTGCCAGTTGCACATCACGGTAAGTAAGTAAGGCGCCTAAACTGCCACCAGCGGTTTCATCAACATTAAACTGGCTGGAACTAAACTGAAGAGTCACCAGATCATTTTTAGGATTAGCGGGATCGGGAGCGCTCGCTAATTTAGCCGCCGTATTTCCTGTCAGTAATGGCTCACCTCGGGCCAGCGAGATATTGACCATGCCTTGGCTATCTTCAACAACCCGAATATCTAAAATCGCAGCTAAGTCATCAATCGCGGCATCTCGGCTATCCTGTAGTGCTGGCGGAATCGTCCCTGTCACGCTCGCTGCCTGAATGTCGCGGTTAAAACTGGCGATAATATTAAGTTGAGAGTTAATCTCTTTAACGGATGAACCAAGCTGCCCATTGATCTGATTACGTTGCGAATCAATATTGTCGTTGATTGCATTCACTCTTTGGGAAACGGCTTTCGCCTCATTCAGCACAGCTTGTCGATAAGCAATGAGGTTAGGCTGCTCCATTGCTGAATTTAGCGCTGCAAATAACTGGTCTAAACCTTTTGAAATATTGTTTCCTTCTGCACCAAATACTTGCTCAGCCTGACGTAAATAACTACTTTGCACTTTCGAAAAGCCCACTGCACTAGTGGTTTGCCATAACTGTGCAACTTCGTACTGATCAGAAATCCGTCTCACACCGTCGACAAAAACACCAGCACCGGAGCCATAAGCTCCGCCCCCCACTGAACTTAACATCACCTGCTGACGCGAATAGCCTGCAACCATAGCATTAGCAACGTTATTTGAAGTTGCATTTAATGCGGCCATACTTGCCAAGAGGCCAGACTTACCAATGTTCAACATGCTCATTTAAAATCCTTCACAACAGGCCGCATAATAAGTGCAGGCTGCATTGCTGTCGTTGTCATCTGTTGTGGATCAAAGGCGACCGGATCTTTCTCGGACTGAAATGAACGTGATAGCTGCTTAGTCATCACCTCAGCTAATCCCATGCCATTTACTTGGCTTAAACGACTCGCTAATTCCGCATCATGTAAATCTTGATAAATGCCATTATTACTTTTGGAGGTTAAAGGATTATCTTCGTCGGCCATCGCATCAGTGGCTGAGCGCATTTGCTTTAGTACCGTTTGTAGGAACTGCGCCTCAAACTGCTGGCTGACTAATTTCAATGCACCTTGCTCGCCATTCGCCTTAATCAAATCATCGGCACTAAGCTTATTTAAATAACCACCAGCGCTTTCAACTTTCATTAAATCACCACCAAATCCGCTTCCAAGGCACCCGCTTCAGACAGGGCTTCTAGAATCGCCATCAAATCCATAGGTGTAGCACCTAGGCTATTCACAGCTCGTACAATCTCTTCTATTGAAGTGCCTTCTGGCCACACGAACATACGTTTATTATCTTGCTCAACCAGCACTTGACTGTCATCTGTAACAACAGTCTCTCCTGCAGCATTACCCAGATATGCCCCATTCGGTTGACTCACATTTTGCCGCTCAACAATACTCACAGTTAAATTACCATGGCTTACGGCAGCCTTCCTCGCAACAACATCCCCCCCCATAACCACGGTGCCAGTACGACTATTAAAGACAATCCGGGGTGAGCGCCGACCTTGATCAATCTTAAGTTCTTCAAGCATTGACATAAAAGTCACACGCTCTCGATTCGACTTAGGCGCATGTATCAACACCTTTGCATGGTCTTGTGCTCGTGCTACATCAGGACCAAACACTTCATTAACCGCTCGCTCAATATTACGGGCAGTTTTAAAGTTAGGGTCTTTGAGGTTGAGTATGATGTCTTCATTATCACTAAAATTACTTTTGATCGGCGCCTCAAGTAATGCACCGTTAGGAATCGTACCGACGGTTGGAACGTTGACAGTGACAGACGATCCACTACGACCCGCAGCAGAAATACCTCCAACCACAAGATTTCCCTGTGCGACCGCATAAATCTCTCCATCAACTGCACGTAGTGGTGTCATTAACAAAGTGCCACCTTGGAGGCTTTTGGCATCGCCAAGGGATGATACCGTGACATCTAAGGATTGGCCTGGACTTGCTAGCGAAGTGATGGTGGCGTGGACCGCAACAGCTGCAACGTTTTTTAACTTAGGGTCAGTTTTATCGTCAATTTGTACGCCAAACTGTTTAAGCATATTCACAACTGATTGACTGGTAAACTTGACTTGAGAACGATCCCCCGTTCCATTAAGACCCACGACTAAACCATAACCTACCAGTTGGTTATCTCGTAATCCCTGAACATCAACAATATCCATCAGGTAACGACTTTGCTCTTCCGCTTGTAATGTGCTGGTAGCCAAAAGTAACAATAATAAACAACGTAACATCTCAATATCCTTGGTTAGAGCGGAAACCATGGGCTATTGAAGTAGCGAGAAGCCCACCCCATAGCATTACTATCAGCAATCGCCCCTTGACCACCATATATAATTCTAGCGTCCGCAATACGTTGTGAAGATATAGTATTGTTATTGCCAATGTCATCAATGCGTATGATGCCAAGCAAGCGTAAATACTCATCACCTTGATTCAACCGCAGCCATTTTTCACCGCGGATCAATAGGGTTCCATTTGGTAACACCTTAGAGACGGTTACAGTGATTGAACCAGATAGCTGATTTTGTTGGGTACTGGAGCCAGCGCCATTAAACCCCCTTGAGAAAGAGGTTTTACCATCGGCATTAGCACTTTTTTCACCGATATTCCCCATCAGCCCCATACCCATGTCTTGTTCTTTGTTGGTCTTAGTATCAGCCTTCTTACTCGAATAGGTTTTTTCATCCAACGCAACGGTTAAAATATCGCCCTCACGGAAAGCCCGCTTATCCTTAAATAGCGTTAACATATAACCTGGACGATAAAGACTGCCGTCTTTCGCTTCTGGCAAACTGTAGTTAATCTCGGGCGGTGCCCATTCCTTCGTCCCAGGTTTCGTTTCCTGATCTGGAATATGAGATATACAACCCGACAACAGTGCGAAACAGACAAACCATAACCAACGCATTTTCACCTCACTAAACAGATTGGTTGAGGAACTTGAGCATGTCGTCAGAGGCTGACACAACCTTAGCATTCATCTCATATGCTCTTTGCGTAGAAATCATTTCGACCATTTCCTCAACCACATTGACGTTTGCACCCTCTAACGCCCCCTGTCGTAAAGCGCCTAAAGCTTGATCACCCGCCACACCTTCCACTGCCACACCCGATGCCGCCGTTTCACGGTAAAGGTTGTCACCACGAGCTTCTAATCCAGAGGGATTGGTGAAGTTAACAAGTGTAATTTGACCTAAATCTTGGGGTTCAGCTTCACCAGCCATTTTGGCAGTGACGACACCATCACTCGCAATAGTGACAGTAAGCGCATCTTCCGGGATCACGATATTAGGTATCAAAGGTAACCCTTGTGACGTGACCATCATACCTTCGCTACTGCGATAAAATTGACCGTCACGGGTATACGCAAGATCGCCATTTGGCTCTTCTACTTGGAAAAAACCATGACCTTCAATCGCTAAATCCAACTGCTGACTGGTATTTTGCATATCACCTGTAGTGAATATTTTTTGAGTACCAACAACTCTTGTACCCGCACCTAACTGCAAGCCCGATGGTAAATTATTGAGCGCATCAACCTGCCCGCCTGGCTGACGTTGCACCTGATAGAACAGATCGTTAAACGCGACACGATCACGCTTAAAACCTGTGGTATTCACGTTTGCCAAGTTGTTGGCAATCGCGGTCATTTTCGTATCTTGTGCTGTTAGACCAGTTTTACTGACCCATAATGCTGATTGCATACCACTAATCCTTAAACATTGCCCAACAGACGATTACCAGCCTCGGCCAGTTTTTCTGCGCTTTTCATTAACTTAACTTGAATCTCAAATTGACGACTCAGATCCATAGATGCAATTAGCTCTGACACAGCCTGCACGTTACTCGACTCTAGGAAGCCACTATCTACTAATACGCCTTCATCCTGCGGTAATACTTGACCATCACGACGATAGAGCAGCCCATCCTGCCCTTTTTGCATTAATGCATAATCAGGATTCACCAGCTTCAATCGACCGACTTCCTCAATGATCCCCCCCTCGGAGGGCAAAACACTGACTGTCCCGTCTTCACCGATAAACAACTCTTTATATTCAGGAAGTACAATTGGACCATCAATGCCTAATACTGGCCGACCATCAATAGTCAGTTGCCCCTCCGCATCTGACTCTATTGCACCTGAACGGGTATAAGCTTCAGCACCGTCAACAGCAACACTGAACAAACCGCGATCACGAATCGCTAAATCCAATGAACGACCAGTAGGATTGATCACTCCACTTTGCTGGCTAAAACCACTGCTTTCGGTCTGTGCCATCACCCGAGTATTCAAACTATTACCTTGGGTAGCTAAAGGCACTGCATTCACGCGCTCTAGGTCAGCTTTAAACCCCGCCGTCTCAGCGTTAGCCAAGTTGTTCGCACGAATACTCTGAGCCTCAAGGATACGAACAGCGCCACTTGCTGCGGTATAAAGCATCTTCTCCATGTCAGTGCCTCTTGTTAAATGGCATTAAGTAATGCTTGTTGCATAGTCGAGTTCACATCGAGAACTTTGGCGTTAGATTGATAATTACGCTGTGCCGACATCAGGTTAACCATTTCAGCTGTGGTATCCACATTCGAGCCCTCTAAATACCCCCCCGTTACCGTACCCATAGTACCTGTAGAGGGTGAGCCAATAATGGCTTGCCCAGCGGTATTTGTAGCAACCCAAGCATTGTTACTCACTGCTGACAAACCGTTAGGATTACTGAAGTTTGCGAGTACGACCTGCCCCTGTAATTGATCTTGGCCGTTGGTATAAGTGCCATACAACATGCCATTATCATCCAGACGTACTCCCTTTAACTCACCCGAGGTGTAACCGTCTTGAGATAAGCTGGAGTTGTTGTATTTGGCAGCATATTGAGTGCTTTTATCGAAGTTGATATCAAATTTGAGCGGTGATGCTCCGTTGCTCAATGTAAGGTCGAAGGTATCTTTCGTTGTAGTTGGATCTAAAATCCCTTTCGAATCAAATTTTAATGTTGTTTGGTCTGGCAGCAGAGTCCCATCAAGCGTGTAATTAACCGTCCACTCATTCGGCGCTGTTTTCACATAATATTGCGTAACAACATGCTCAGTACCTAGGGAATCGTAAACACTAGTGGTTCCAATTGAGTGATAGCTATCGATATTTTTAGGATCAAATGGAACTGCAGGAACGGCTGGAGGAATCACATCAACTCGTGCATCTAAATTTGAAACCATATTTACTTCAGTCGTGGCTTTCGCCGCCAAAGATGCAGTTTGTACCTGTAAATCGCCTACATTACCGGTTTGCAATCTTCCCATCGCATTGACAGAATATCCCTGCAAACGGCTCCCTACAGGGTCGGTAATAAACCCTTGACTATCCTTATGGAACATCCCGGCTCTAGCATACATAGCGCCACCGTCATTGCCCTTTAGGACAAAAAAACCTTCCCCCTGGATCCCCATATCAAGTTGGCGACCGGTATACGTTAAGCTACCACCCTTAGAGAAGTTTTGAGTCGTTGACATCACACCAACGCCACCCGCCTGACCACCATTATAAATGGATGCGAATTCACTACGACCACCACGAAAACCACTCGTAGAGGCGTTCGCAATATTGTTACTGATGGTGTTGAGATCCTGGGTCGTTGCTTGTAATCCACTTAAAGCAATATTAAATGACATCTTTATTTCCTATAAAATGATTTACGAAACTTCAGAAATATTGAGAACTGAAATAACACCGACACCTTGGCCCATTTCAGCCATCATCATGCCCGATGCACTCGAAAAATGAATTCGCTCAATGGGAGCCTTAATATAAGTGGGCGCAATAAGGCTATTTTCACCAACAATAGCCTTAGCTTTGATTTCATATTGTCCTTTTGCTAATCCCAGCTCCTCAGGATCGATAGCAAAACGTATATCTCCCAGAGTTTGCGCACCTAGTTGTAGAGTGTGGACGACTTGCCCTTCAGAATTAACTATTTCAATATCCAGAGATTCAACTGCATTCTCCAAATAAACTTTTCCCTCAACCTTTTCAGCATCTAACGCAAACTCAGACACTGGCACCATAGCATTCTTCCCAATCAAAGATGCTGACTGCACAATGCCTAAATTTTCCATCATGACCATTTGGTTTGCTTGATTCTTTCGCATTCCCTCTAAACTTTCGACCTGGGAAAACTGCGCTAATTGAGAGATATACTCAGCACTGTTTAGCGGTTTAGTGGGATCTTGATTCTTGATTTGCGCGATCATTAAGGTCATAAATTCATTTTTTAATGATGCTGCATCATTTTCAGGTGCGGCCAAAGCACCCACTGGATTTTGAGCTGAACGATTGCTAGAACTAGCCACTTCCATGTTATTTATTTCCTAATTGTAATAACCCCTGCTGCATAGAGCGCGCACGGTTCATTACTTCTACACTAGTTTCAAATGAGCGACTTGCTGCCATCATGTCGGCCATTTCTTCAATAGTATTCACGTTGGAATAGGCGACATAACCTTGTTCGTTGGCAAAGGGATGATTCGGCTCATAGCGCATATCTAATGGGGCATCAGCCTGCACTATATCGCTCACCTCAATCGAAGCACCAATTGCGCCTTGTTGAGTAGAATCATAAATAGTCGCAAATACAGGTTTTAAGGCCCGATATGCGGCTTCTGGATTTTCAGCCGCAGTACCAGCGTTAGCGAGGTTACTCGCAACCGTGTTCAAACGTATGGTTTGGGCATTCATGCCAGCACCAGCAATTTGATAAATATCACCAAATGACATATAGGCTCCTAACGACCTTCAATGGCAGACTTTAAACCTGCTATTTTCATATTTAAAAATGTCAAACTCGTTTGATAATCCATCACATTCTGTGAATATCTCGCCTGTTCTTTTCCTAGCTCTACAGTATTATCATCAGCAGAGTTTTGGTAAGGCATGCGATAGGCAAGATTGTACTGTTGACTCAATGGCATACCAGCTTCAACATGTTTCATGGCGGCCTTGAAATCCAAATCTCGGGCTTTATACCCTGGAGTCTCAGCATTGATTAAATTGCTTGCTAATACCTTGCTTCTCTCCACCCTGAAATTGAGTGTTTGAGGATGTATTCCTAATGCTTTATCAAGGTTGATAGCCATCTCGACTCCTAGTACTGTATGCCCAAATTAATATCGATGGCTAAGCAACCTACAATTTGCGTGCCAATATATTTATACATATAAAACAGTTGGTTAAATGACCCCCCTAAGAATGGACGGAAAGTATTTTTCCCTTATTGTGCTATTAAGTATCTTGTTACTTCCCCTCAAGGCATTGGCGAAAGGAACGCCTTCTGCAACTGAACAAATATCTCAACAAACGACAAATTCATTGTCAGCCGAGATTGCGAGATGGCAAAAAACACAAGAGATCACAAAGATCAGCAAAAAAATCTCACTACGTATTCCATCAAGTGCTGCAAAATTAAAAGCCTGCAGCACTTCACTGAATATTGAAGCCGCTAAAGGACTTCCATTTGGTAGGATCCAGCGCAAAGTCAATTGCAATACTGAAGGGTGGTCATTGTATGTTCGTGCAAAAGTTGATCTCAGTGCCTATATTCCTGTCACAAATCAAACCCTCGAGCGAGATGAAGTGATCAGCGCAGAAAATCTTCAATGGAAAATGTTGCCTCTCACAGCATCAGATCAAGATATTATTACTAATGAAAGGCATATTTTAGGCCAGGCAGTAGTCAGAAAAATAAGAAAAAACAAACCTATAAAATCGAGCAATTTAAGCACTCCATGGCTTGTCAACATTGGGGATGAAGTGATTATCGAGGCAGCAAGCCCCACCTTTTATGCAAATATGTTAGGAATTGCTATGGATGCGGGTAAACAAGGGGACGCGATTAGAGTTAGGAATGCAAGCTCTGGCAAAATTATTACCGCTTATCCTGTTGCAAAAGGCAAAGTGCAAACCCGCTTTTAGTCTGTAATACAGACGTAAAAGATCAAAATTTTATTTTAGAAAATACCATTTGGGTCGCCTATATCTATTATCAGACCATTTATGACGATGAACATCTATGGAAATTAATAAAATTAACAGCACCTTAAGTGCTGGCTTTAACACGAGCAAAAGCGTTGATACGCTCAAAAAAACGCTTGTTTCAGACCATTTATCTACTTCAAACACGCAAGATATAAGTGACGATTGGCAATTACTGGAACAAACCCATAAAGAGCTACAAACGGTCTCTGATGTGGATATGGATAAAGTTGCCGCAATTCGTCAGGCAATGAGTAACGACAGCTTTGAATTAAGCTTGGATAAAATTGCTGAGAAGATACTTATACAACATGGAAAATAGCCAAGGAAATAAACGCGAACTCGTTCAAAACTTGATCAGAGACATTCGTCAAGATCTCGATGGGTATAGCCAACTCAAAGCAATGCTAAAACATCAACGAGAGTTAATGCAGCGTAGAGATAATGATGCCCTCTTAGCTCATAATGAGCGTCAAACGGCACTGTGTAACAAGCTTGAATTAAGAGCAAAGCAACGCAGTGAGTATCTTAAGATACTTGGCTTCAATGCTGATAATGCTGGCATGAAACGATTAATTTCAGCACTGCCAGATCACCTTAGGCCACAAATAAAAATATCTTGGGACAACTTACAATTGTTGGTCAAAGATAGCCAAGCAGCCAATGATACCAATGGGCGCTTGCTCGTGATGCAGCAAGAAACCATTAACCGAATTTTGAACGGCGATAAAGAGCTACATGATATTGATTACGGTGCCAAACGCTAACTTGCTCAGTAACTATGTCTAAGAGTATTACCACCAAGATTCTCTAAACTAATCAGCTTTTATTCCTATAATAGATGGCCGCCAAATCATCAGCCAAGACTTGCTCACTTCGTCCTGCTCGTGCTTTGTCTTGGAGATGTAATTGTGTATCAAACCACTTTAAACCTTGCTGACGTCCAAGCTGTTGACGCCAAAGCCGGTCGATACGCAGATGTTCCTGCAAAAGAAACGTCTCCCTTTGAGCCAACTTCTGGTACATAGGCTCTAAGGCTTGCGCCATACTTGCTGAATTCTGCCAAAGTAAAACATTTTTTCCCTCTTTGGCACCACGATAAGTGAAAATCATCTGCGAGAGCGTTTGTTGTTGCTGTCGGTTCAGTTGAACATTTTGGTTGGAATGCTCCCGCTTTTGACCAAGCTGGGCTAACTGTTTTTCAGCCTGTATGCATAACTTAGAGAGATGACGCCGGCTCATAACCCATCACTCCCATCAACTGTTCCAACTGCTCTAAACTCTCTGCTAAATTGATTTTAGTTTGTGTAGCTTGACGCAAAAACTTAGCCATATCTGGATACACACGTACAGCAAGGTCCATTTCTAGGTCTTGCCCCGCTTGATACCCCCCTAACGGTAATAAGTCTCTTACCTCATTGTAACGACTCAAAATATGCCTAACGATATGGCTTTGTTCAACATTACTTGGTGATGCTATCTTCATTGCAAGACGGCTGACAGAGGCGTTAATATCAATCGCAGGAAAATGACCTTGTTCGGCCAACTTCCGACTCAACACTATGTGACCATCTAAAATTGCTCTAGCGGCATCTGCAACAGGGTCTTGCTGGTCATCCCCCTCCACAAGTACGGTATAGAAAGCAGTTAACGTTCCTGAGGGATGTTCACCATTTCCAGCCATTTCAACCAGTCTAGGTAACTGTGCAAATGCCGAGGGTGGATAACCTTTAGTAGCGGGAGGTTCACCGAGACTCAGGGCAATTTCACGTTGTGCCTGCGCGTAACGGGTCAATGAGTCAACCAATAACAGCACCTGCTTACCCTGATCCCGAAAAGCGCAGGCAATCGAATGGGATAACTGCATAGCACGCAAACGCATGAGCGGTGTTGTATCGGCGGGGGCAGCAATAATTACTGCACGTTTACGCCCCTCTTCACCAAGCGTTTCTTCAATAAACTCACGCACTTCACGACCGCGCTCACCTATTAGGCCAACAACTACAACATCTGCATCGGTAAAACGAGTCATCATGCCGAGTAACACGCTTTTACCCACGCCAGAACCAGCGAATAATCCCAACCGCTGTCCTCTGCCAATAGGCAATAAGCTATTTATGGCACGGATTCCGACATCAAGTGGCTGCTTTATAGGTTGCCGTAATAGTGGGTTAAAACTAGTATGCGACTGCTGAACCTGTTGAACATCAGTGAGGGCGCCTTGCAAATCAAGTGGCTGCCCAAGCCCATCTAGCACTCTGCCAAGTAATCCATCACCAATAGCGATCGTTTGTTCATTGGTAATAGGAAGCACTCTCGCACCAGGCATCAAACCTTGTGTAGGCTCAATAGGCATCAGGCAGAGCACATCACGATGAAACCCTACAACTTCCGCCTCGATTAAACGACCATGTCGCCCCTCGATCTGGCAACGGTCGCCCATGCCAAGTTGACAACCAACAGCTTCCAGCAATAGGCCATTGACTCTAATCAGACGCCCATAGACCCGTGCAACAGGCACTTGTGGCCAATCATCTTGGAAAAAATCAGCCTCCAAGATCGGCCTCATGCAATTTAGTTTCGACTAACTTCATGCAGGTATCGAGTCTAGTCTCAACTGAGGCGTCTGCATCTGACTTATCACTCACAATGCGGCAACTTCCTGCTGAAATATTACTATCAGCAACCAAATTCCAACCGCGAATTTTATCTTCGGCCAGTTCTTTTAATTTGATAACCGTATTGGGCTCTAAATGGATCTTCATATCCGATTGGTCATCTGGCAAAGCACTTAAGGTCTCCTCAACAAGTTTCAAGATCTGTTGTGGCTGAAGCGTTAGCTCACAACGTATAACTTGTTGCGAAACCCGACGAACTAAATCTAAAATCAAACTTTGCTGTTCACGCACCTGCTTAGCATGCCCATCTTCAAGCAATTCCCTCAATGCACCAAGCGGTACAAGCAAACTATTCAGCTGTTCATTAATCGCGCTTTTCCCTGAGACAATGCCTTCATGCTTACCTTGATGAAAACCAGCCGCATGTCCGGCAACACGCCCCTCTTCGAGCCCCGCCTCATAGCCTGCATTCTTACCCTGGAGTACCCCCTCCTCATAGCCCTCATCAAATGCCTGCTGGTAACTTTGAAAATCATTACCTGCCTCTGAAGAGTCAACAGCATCATGCAACGCAGGAAAACGATACCGACGTGCAAGGCTTGGATTCAGACGCCAACGTGAATGCTTATTTTCCATTAGACTACGACCTGCTCTTCAAATAGTTGCAATTCAATCTCACCCTCTTGCATCAATTGTTTCGCAAGCTCCATGATCTCTTTCCTAGCACCATTTGCCCGGCTAACAGGAACGCCTCCTAATGCTTCAATTTGAGCTTCAATCGCCGATGACATGCGTTTAGGGAGTGCATTAAGCAAAGAGTCTTTTAATTCAAAATCAATGCCTTTTAATGCTAACGACAAAGTTTCTGAGGGTACTTGCCCCAGCAGAGTTTGTAATGTCTCTTGCTTTTGGCGACCTAAGATAATGAAATCAAACATATTATCAGTTACATCAATCGCCATTTGTTTATCGTGAAGTTTGATCATTTCCATCAGTTGTTCACGATCACCTTCAAAACGATTAAGAATATCAGCAACTTGCTTCACACCAGCGACCTGCGTATGGCTTTTCTCCATAGCCATTAACATACAACGCTCAACCAGCTCACGTAATTCATCGACAACGTTACGTTCTAATTCGCCTAGTTGGGCAATACGTACAAGCACCTCATCTTGGCTATCGCAAGGTAACATCTTTAATATCTTAGCGGCACTTTCCGCGGGTAAAAGCCCTAAAAGTACCGCTTGTAATTGGCAATGCTCATGAGTAATTTCACGTGCAAGTAATTGAGGATCAACCCATTCAAGCCGCTTTACCAGCACTTTGATTTCATCCCCATAAATACTGTCAATCAAACTTTTTGACAGTCTATCTCCAAGCGCAATGTCGAGTGTCTTTTGTAAATATGAGCGTGAGGCTCGAGCAATACCAGATTGTTCTTTATAACGTTGAAAAAAACGACTAAGAACTGCTTCAGCCTCTTGCTGCGTAATACTCGATAACCTTGCCATTTTATGGCTTAAGTGCTGCACATCATTGCGATCAAGGTGCGCCATCACCATGGCTGCACCTTCCTCTCCCATACTCAGCAATAACATAGCTGCTTGGGCATAATTATCCATCTTGATTTCGCTTGAGTTATTCACCGTCTTTATCGCCTATCCAATGAGCTATTACTTCTGCCACGCGCGCGGGTTCTTTATTTGCCAATAACGCCAAATGTTCCATCTTCACCGTCAAAGGCGAACCTGGCTCAGGTAAACCTTGACTACCTAGCCAATCAGCACTGGGCAACTGATGTGCTTGTTTAGAAGCATATTCATCCGTTAATCCGGTTGGGGCATTGACCGCTGCAGCGCTTAATGCCGCAACAGGCTCTATAGAAGGAGTGGGGATCTGAGCTGTACGAGTGAGATGTTTAACCAAAGGTCGTAAGACAAACAAAATAAGTCCGAACCCAAGAATCCCGCCAATAATGTAGCGAAAATAGGATTGGTAGTTTTCGGATTGCCACCAAGGTGAAGGGGATAATTCTGCCGTCACTGTTGGGGTGAATTCAAACGCGTTGATAGTAAAACTATCGCCTCTGTCAGCAGAAAAACCGATAGCATCTTTAACCATGTTTCCAAACTTAACGAGTTGAGCATCATCTTTAAATGCTCCTTGAGCTGCAGCACTATTGATGAGAACTGAAACAGAAAGGTTCTCGAGTTGCATCTGCTGGTAACGCACATGGCGAACGGATCGTCCAACATCGTATTGACGACTTTCTTCTTGTTTCAGGTTACGCGTTTTATCATCTGCAGCATCTTTGCCTGCCTTTGGAGGCTTATTACTTAAAGCCCCAGGGATCCCAGCCGCAATACTGTTACTCGAATCGTCGATACTCGTACGTTCTTGAGTCACAACATTTTGAGGATCGAGTGACTCCTTGGTTTCTTCAACCTGATTAAAATTCACCTTTGCCGTCACTCGCACTTGAAAATTATCATGGCCAAGTACAGGTTCCAGCATTGAAGCAGCATTCGTCACTAAGCTATGCTCGAGTTCACGAGTGTATTGTAATTGCTTATTCCTAGACTGACTAAGATCTTGATTACCTGAAATATTCTCACTTAAATATCGGCCATCTTGGTCAACAACCTTAATGTTGTTTGCCGTAAGCCCAGTTACACTCCCCGCAACGAGATTAACAATGGCATCTACTTGTGATTCGGATAAACGTGTATTGGGATCCAGCTGTAACATAACAGAAGCCGTCGGTAACTCAGGTTCCTGACGAATAAACAGACTCTGTTTGGGTATTGCTAAGTGGACTCTGGCAGCTCTTACCGACTTTAATGACATAATGGTGCGAGCTAATTCGCCTTCTAAACTATGCCGATATTTTGCTTGCTCCATAAATTGACTAGTACCTAGAGCATTATTATCGAGCGCCTCCATGCCGGAAGGCACTTTAACTTTAACCCCTTTTGCAGCCAACACCATCCGAGCATTACCAACTTGCTCCTCGGCAACCAGTACCGCACCAGTGTTCGCCTCAAGTCGATAAGGAATCCCTTCCGCCTCTAATACATTAAGAACTTGAGACGTATCGATATTTTCTTGGCTACCATACAAAGGACGGTAACCCGAAGTGGCCGTCCATAGCATTAACACTATGACGCTGGCTACAACCACTGCGAGCAGGGCAAGAATGATGACCTGACGATCCCCACGATTAAACCTACGCCATTTCTGGGTTAACTCCGCAATGAGTCCTGACGAACGCTCAGCTCCCACAATATCCTGACCTGATTGTTCAAAAGTGGTAGACATTCACACATTTCCTTAAATTGGCATCTTCATTACATCGTCGAATGCTTGCACGAGACGATTACGAATTTGGAGCATAGTCGCAAAGGACAAGCTGGCTTTTTGCGAAGCCACCATAGCACCGACAAGGTCATCACTCTTTCCACTATCAACCGCCATCATCGCCATTGAGGAACGATTCTGATCTTGGTTAACGGCCTCAACCTTACTCTTTACTAAATCTGTAAATGAGCCATAAACTTGAGCATGATCGGAGGGGTTAGGAGAGATTTTGATCGCACCTTTAGCGACTTCACGATGAATACTTAATGTATCCATTAACATGTTTGAGCTAACAATCGATCCTGAAGACATATTTTTTCCTATTACTTTTTGTATTAAGCAGCACGTCCCGCTTGCTCTAATAACGTTTCAATATCAATTCCTGCATCTCGCATCTGCACGAGTCGATATCTAAGAGCCCTAGTCGTCATACCCAATGCCTGTGCACTTAAGGTTCGCTGCCCATTGAAACGTTTAAGAACATCAATGATGTATTGGAACTCAGCCTGCTGTTTTGAAGCTCGCAGTCCATCTGTGACATCTCGATGTTCAACCGGCAATACTTCTTCCTGAACATTCAAACCAAGCTCGGCAGCCTGTATAGCCAATCCTCGCCGCATGACTAATGCTCGCTGGATACAATTTTCTAATTCCCTTACATTCCCGGGCCAATCATATGAGACAAGGGTTTGTTTTGCGTGGTCACTGAAATAACAGGCGCTAATTGCATCTGTTTGGCTATACAAATTCAAAAAGTGCTCAGCCAGAGGCAAAATGTCAGACTTTCTCTCCCTCAATGGACTGATTTTCAAAGGTAAAACATCTAAACGATAAAAAAGATCTTCTCTGAAGTTACCTAACTCTACTGCCTGTCTTAAATCACGATTAGTAGAAGCGATGATCCGAATATCCAAAGGTACAGCATGCAGGCCACCAAGCCTTTCAACTTCACGCTCTTGCAAAACTCGCAGTAACTTAGCCTGTAATGCCAAGGGCATTTCACCGATTTCATCGAGCAGTAATGTACCTCCATTTGCCTGTTCAAATTTCCCTGCCTTATCGCAAACCGCTCCTGTAAACGCACCTTTTACATGCCCAAACAACACTGACTCAAGAATACTTTCAGGAATGGCAGCACAGTTAATAGCAACAAAAGGCTTGTGCGAGCGCGATGAGTTGCGATGTATATAGCGAGCAAGAGGCTCTTTGCCAGTGCCACTCTCCCCTAGCAATAAAACACTAGCTTCAGTACTGGCAGCACGGTGAGCGAGCATCAACAATTGCCGACTAACGGCTGCTGATACGACCAAACTAGAATCGGGTAATTCTAATCGCCGTAATCGATGAATAGACGCAAGCAATTGCTCACTTTCGACAGGAATTAATAAATAGTCTTGGACACCAGCACGCATGGCTGCAGTAGCTAGCTCACTTTGCTCCGGAGCTAGTAGAGCAAGCTGATTGCGACCAGGAAAACGAGTGAGATAATCCTTTACATCACTAGGAGAACAACCAGACAGATTGATAACTGTGAGCCATGGCACTTCCATTCCATCTTTCCATAAGCAAAAGTCCTCTTGCATTATTTTGCACAAAAGATCCGCTTCTAGGTTTAGCCCCTCAATCCGTATACTTAGGCCTATCACTCGCCTTTACCCTCATATTTACAACACATAAAAAATATCTAATTCACTGGTTAATTTATATTTAACTGAGCTTAAAGATAAATTGTTTCAGTTAAAAAATAGGCATTACGCCACACCTACTATTAATGCCATGGCAATTGAAATCACAAGTTGCGGAAGTAAAACTTCCACCCAAAATCAATAAGGGAAGCATAGTTTCCATTATTGATTTACTGTTATTTGTGACAAATGTATTTTTATCTTTATAGAATCATACTAACAAGGGTACTTGGCAGCCAAAGCGTCATGAAAAACATCAAAAACATGATACATGTAACTAAAGACTGACTTATACCAAATATACTTGTGAATTAATATATCGAAGTGATAAAAATATTATCATTGTAATACACAAAGCAAAATCTGACTTATTTTGATGGAATTTACATCAATTAATGATATTAAGTTATAGACGACACCTTTTGTAAAAAGGTTAACACATTGAAAAACAAAACATAATTAGCATAAAGCTAAAAGGTAAAGGAAATAAATATGTCAAAAAACACAATACTGTCAAAAAAACATAAAGCGACAAAATATTGACTTAAAAAATAAAAGCCGCGTTTAATTCAAAAGTTATCACACAACACCCATTACATTTTATTCACAACAAGCATCAAATATCACCACTCTCACATTTCTTTATATTTTCCCAATAATTATTATTGAATACTTTAGCTGGATTACCTTATTATCACCGTCATTTTAAACGGAACACTTCCAGCATACCTCAGTCATATGCCGTTTAAGTCAATAACTTTTGATAGGTGATTTACCGATATAAAATAGCTGGCATGCTATTGAGCACGCTTTTTATACAAACGAGCATTGTAAGCAACCCGAATAAACTCTTGCGGTGATAAAACAGCATTGATAGGAAGTAAAATGAAGATAACCGCTAAAGCTCGACTGATTAAATCGAGTTCGGATGAAATAATTCGACCTATTATGTTAGTCCAAGAAAAACTGGCTAGAACACGTTTATTACAACAACTGGCTCAGTCACACCGTCCGCTGTTGGATGCCATAAACAATATCCTATCCCCACTTCTCAGACAGGGATATTCCACTGTTTCTAGTTCAAATTTAACCGAACCAAGGAAGCCTATAACCCCCGAACCTTACTACGCTTGGTTTATGTTGAAACAACAACAAAATATCCTCGGTTATTGGAGAATAGACCGCTGCACACTCGATCAATTAGCGAGCAATTACTATGGCAATATGTCAATGCCACTTAGCTCTCCTTTAAGAGATCCAAGCCATTCAGAGTTTAGGCTGGCAAAAAAATTGTTACTTGCAGTGATTAATGAGCTACCAAATAACATTATCGATGCCGATATCATTGAAATTGAATTGATTAATGGTCAAATGGAGCTTTCAGTATCAGCAGTATGGTCGTTCAATTTCAGCCAAGAGACCTATACACCGCCAATGCTTTTTTGCTTGAGCGAATATTTGCTCGGTCATTTAGCTGAGCAGCCTAAAAAATCAGAGGCTAGCGCAGATTTACCTTCAAAATTAGCTATTTGGTTAAAAAATCTGCCAGTAAAGATTCAAGTAACACTGGGGCAACATAAGATCCCAGTCCACTCTCTTAGCCTGTTGAACACTGGTGACATTCTACCAATTAATTTATATCCAAAAACCTTGTTATCCATCGGTAGTACTCCTTTGTTTCACGCAACAGTGCATAGTCATGAAGGGCTGATGGTGGCGAAATTGACCCAAGATGTTTACCAGAATGAGGAGCACGACATTGGCTGACCAAACGATTCTATCGGATGAGGATTTCCTACTCGATGACGATATTTTCTCTGAAAAAAATCTACTTAAACAGGATCTTAATAGTAGAAAGCTGAAGAATAACAATTTCTTCCAACAACTTCCGGTACAAGTCACTCTAGAGCTTGCCAGTGCAGAAATGTCCTTGGGTGAACTAAATCGAATGGGGGAAGGAGATGTTATTGCACTTGACCGCATGGTAGGCGAACCACTCGATATCAGAGTCAACGGCGCATTATTAGGCCGAGGTGAAGTCGTAGAAGTCGCAGGTCGGTATGGTGTTCGTCTGTTAGAAATAGAGAGTATCACTCTCGATGGGACTACCAACGAATGATCCTGCGGCTGCTTTTGCTCTCTGCTCTATTGTTTGCTCCCAATGCGATGGCATCTGAAGGCTTGACCTTGTTTACACTGGATAATGCTGAAAGTAGCCAAGCAGTTAATATTAAACTCGAAATTTTAGCCCTCATGACAGCCATTAGTTTTTTACCTGTCATGTTGATGATGCTTACAAGCTTCACCAGAATAATCATTGTATTGGCCATTTTAAGACAAGCGCTCGGATTGCAGCAAAGCCCACCAAACAGAGTCTTGGTGGGAATCGCGTTGATTCTCACGATTTTTATCATGCGACCAGTAGGAGACAAGATTTATAAAGAAGCATACATGCCATATGACCAAGGAAAAATCGAGTTAATGGAAGCCATTTCGATTGCAAAGGTTCCTCTAACTCGATTTATGCTGGCACAAACCAGAGAAACCGACCTTGAGCAAATGTTGAAAATCGCCAATGAACCTACACACATCAAAACAGCAGAGGAAGTCCCATTTTTTGTACTGATGCCCGCCTTTGTATTAAGTGAGCTAAAAACCGCTTTTCAAATCGGCTTCTTAATCTTCTTACCTTTTTTGGTTATCGACCTAGTGGTGGCAAGTGTACTTATGTCTATGGGGATGATGATGCTGTCTCCCTTGATTATCTCACTCCCATTTAAGTTAATGATCTTTGTATTAGTAGATGGTTGGGCTATGACAGTCAGCACGTTAACAGCCAGTTTTGGATAACAAATGGATATCAATGAGCTGACGGCTCTTTTCGCAGACTCCATGTTTCTTGTCATTATTATGGTTTCAGTACTTGTGACGCCTGGATTGATTTTGGGTTTAATTGTTGCGGTATTTCAAGCAGCTACACAGGTCAATGAGCAAACCCTCAGTTTTTTGCCAAGACTCATCATCACCTTGCTCATGGTGCTGTTTGTGGGTAACTGGCTGATACAACAGCTCAGCGATTTATTCGACAGGCTATTTATGAACATTCCCCATATTATCGGTTGATATGCTGTCACTGACGTCAACAGAAATCAGCATGCTCATTGGCGGCCTCTGGTGGCCATTTTGTCGGATTATGGGCGCTTTTATGGTCATGCCTCTGCTAGGTAATGCTTATGTACCCGTAATGGTGAGAATTTTTCTCGCCCTCAGTATTGCTGCATTGTTAGCGCCTATGCTTCCGCCCGTTCCTCCTATTGATGCACTCTCCCTTGCATCACTCTTTTTAGCAATTGAGCAGCTACTTATTGGGTTTATGCTCGCATTATTTTTAACGCTGCTAATACATGTGATGACAATGCTTGGCAATATTATGTCAATGCAAATGGGGCTCGCAATGGCCGTAATGAACGACCCAGCCAATGGTGACTCAAGTCCAATTATCAGTGAATGGTTTCAGATTTTTGGCACATTGATTTTTCTTGCTCTTAATGGTCATTTAGTAGCCATTAACATCATTGTGGATAGTTTTCGTTTATGGCCGATCGGTAATGGAATTTTTGAGTTGCCGCTCATGGGACTAATCAGTCGATTTGCTTGGTTGTTTGCCGCTTCACTTATGCTAGCCATACCAGCAGTGCTGGCGATGTTGATGGTGAATATTACGTTTGGCGTATTAAGCCGCTCAGCTCCCTCACTAAATATCTTCTCACTCGGTTTTCCCATGACAATGTTAATGGGATTGTTCTGTGTGTTTCTATCTTTAAGTGGCATCCCTAGTCGATACAGTGATCTTTGTTTAGACGCTCTGACTGCTATGTATCAATTTATCGGTGGGAATATATGAGCCAAGCGCAACAAGATAAAACAGAACAAGCCACACCGCAGAAACTTCGCAAAGCAAGGAAAGAGGGACAAGTCCCACGCTCCAAAGATCTTGCTTCAGCAGCTCTTGTTCTTGGTTGCTCAGTGATACTCACCACAAATGCCGATTGGTTTGCAACAAAAGTCAGTGGATTAACTAAATACAATATGCAGTTGACACGTGCTGAGTTAGACCAGCCAGATATGATGGTACGCCACCTTGGAAGCAGCTTTGTTGAAATGTTAACGCTCTTAAGCCCACTTTTTATCATGGTCGCACTACTCGCTGCCGTCGCCGGAGCGCTACCAGGCGGTCCTATATTCAATTTTGGAAATGCCAATTTTAAATACAGTCGAATTGATCCTATTTCGGGCATAGGAAGAATTTTTTCCGCACAATCCCTCGTTGAGTTACTAAAATCCTGTTTAAAAATCGTGCTCCTCCTAACGATTATGTTGGTTTTCTTGAATGGCCATTTACAAAGCTTACTCAGTTTTAGTCATCGCCCAATAGAAGAAGCCATTCGGGATGGAATAAACCTTTTATCCCAAGGGATGCTTTATCTCGGTACAGGGCTTATCGTCATCGCCTTTATTGATGTCCCATACCAGTACTGGCATCACAAAAGACAATTACGCATGTCACGCCAAGAGGTAAAGGACGAGCATATTCAGCAAGAAGGGAAACCAGAGATCAAAGCAAAAATCCGTCAGCTACAACAACGTATTGCTCGTTCCCGTGCAGATACGACTATTCCTAATGCTGACGTCCTTTTAGTAAACCCCACTCACTACGCAGTAGCATTAAAATATGATCCTGCATTAGCCGATGCTCCTTATGTTTTAACCAAAGGCACTGAAGAACTTGCTCTTTATATGCAAGAGCTCGCCAGAAAACATGACATTGAAATTATAGATATTCCACCACTCACAAGGGCTATTTATCATTCGACACAAGTCGATCAGCAAATTCCCAGTGCCTTGTTTATCGCCATTGCACACGTATTAAGTTATGTCATACAGATACGAGCTTCTCGCAAAGGGTTACAACAAAAACCGGAACCATTACCACATTTTTTTATTCCTCCCCATTTACGTCACGATTGAAGGAATGCTTAACCTATGAATTGGCTACGACGCACCTTTGCAGGAAATTACAGTTATATTGGTATTCCAGTTATGCTGCTCGCTATTCTGGCGATGGTGATTCTGCCACTCCCTGCATGGCTATTAGACATTTTATTTACATTTAACATTGTCCTCGCCGTTATGGTACTGCTCGTGAGCGTGTCGATAAGGCGACCACTGGAGTTTTCAGTCTTCCCAACCTTGCTATTACTTGCCACCTTAATGCGTCTCACTCTAAACGTCGCATCAACGCGGGTAGTACTTATTGAAGGTCACGAAGGCGGTGATGCTGCAGGTAAAGTAATTCAAGCCTTTGGTGAGGTCGTTATTGGCGGGAATTATGTTGTAGGCGCTGTTATCTTCTTAATTTTGATGATAATTAATTTTGTGGTTATCACCAAAGGGGGAGAAAGGATCTCCGAGGTATCTGCACGTTTTACGTTAGATGCCTTGCCAGGTAAACAGATGGCTATTGATGCCGATCTGAATGCAGGTACGTTAACTCACGAACAAGCACGCATTCGTCGTCAAGATGTTGCAAGGGAAGCAGATTTTTACGGTTCTATGGATGGAGCCTCAAAATTTGTTAGAGGCGATGCGATTGCTGGACTATTAATTTTAGCTATCAACATCATTGGTGGGATCTGCATAGGTATCTTTATGCATGATCTCAGTACAACTGAAGCCTTTAAAACTTATGCGCTCTTAACCATTGGTGATGGCTTAGTTGCACAAATTCCATCTCTTCTGCTCGCCACTGCTGCGGCTATCATTGTTACGCGGGTTTCTGATGCAGAAGAAATGCCGACACAATTAAGCCGACAATTACTTGCCAATCCTAAAACCCTGGCCACTGCCGCAATTGTGATGGGAATTCTTGGGATCACACCGGGAATGCCTGCATTAGTCTTTATCTCTTTTGCAATATTACTGGGGTTCGCGGCATGGAAGCAGACCCAAAATAGAGCGGCCTTCACAGAAGATAAAACGGAAGATCAAATTGAAGTAACGCTAACTGAGCCTTCTGCCCCTAGCTGGGAATCACTTCCTTATGTTGACATCATCGAAGTAAGGCTAGGTTATAGGTTGGTGCATTTAGTTGAAAAAACGAAAGGTGCAGAGCTACAGAAGCGACTGACAGGGATCAGACGTACGCTATCTGAACAAATTGGATTTTTACTTTCTGAAGTTAGAGTTCGTGACAATTTAGCCTTAGCGCCGCATGCATACCAAATTAATTTTATGGGGACCCAAGTTGCAATTGCCGAACTCGAACCAGACCTACTTTTAGCGATAAAAAGTGGGCCTGTCTATGGCACAATTGACGGGATTTTAACCAAAGAGCCCGCCTATCAAATGGATGCCATTTGGATCGAACCAGATCTAAAGGCTAAGGCATTGAACTTGGGGTACTCTGTGGTTGATAACGCAACAATTATCGCTACTCATGTGAGTAAATTACTACGGGAGTCACTCCCCGAGTTATTGCAACATGATGATATTATGCAATTAACCGACAGGCTAAGTAAGCAAGCACCAAAACTTGCAGAATCTCTTAGCACTTGCTTAACGCCCATTCAATTGCTCAAAGTCTTTCGATTACTGCTTAAGGAACAAGTACCGCTCAAAGATATACGGACCATAGCAACAACCTTGCTGGAGTGTAGCGAACAAACTAAAGACCCGGTTCTCCTTGCGGCTGATGTACGCTGTGCGTTACGTAATAGCATATTGCATCAAATCACTGGTAGCAGTACACAGCTGAATGTACTCACACTGACTACAGAGTTAGAGCAAACCTTGATGACAGCATTAAACCAATCACAACAACAAGGACGAGTATCACTCGATAGTTTCCCTATAGAACCGAATTTACTTGCACAATTGCAACATAAAATGCCGCAGCTACTCGCTGAGTCAAGAGAGAAAGGATACAACCCCATCCTACTTGTATCGCCACAATTGAGGCCTTTCCTCGCGCGTTATGCGTTAGCATTTGCACGGGGATTACATGTTTTGTCTTATAACGAGGTTCCAGAGACAAAAGAATTGATGATCGCAGGACAACTTGGATAATCAAGCCCAGTCATTACGTAATGTGTTAAAGCAAAATGTCGTCTCCTTTCAGCATCGGCTAAAAATATACTGACCATTTGTCACCACACACGTTTTAAGTCTTGAGAAACATATGGATAACTGACCTAACGTTAGTATTTCGTTATGGTCAGAAATCCATAGATAGTTACACTCATCACTCCATTCATCTTTAAATCGACCTTTTAATTACATTTTTACAATAGTATGAACTGCATCAGGTTCTAGGAGACAAATGTCCTCTGGCATCCTTGCTTACCTCCCTATAATCCAGGCCATCACTTCGTGACTCGGTGCTTGGTTCTCTTGCTTCATTGCGCGGCCACACCGTTTCCCTTAAGGAGCTAGCAAATGAAGATACTCGTGCTAAATGGACACCCCAACGTAACTCAGTCTGTGGCAAATGCCAGCATACTTGCCCTTGAGGCTGAGCAACCAGGCTGGCATATCAATTCAGTGGCTCAGTTTGATGGCGATATTGCAGCCGAACAACAACAATTACTCGAAGCCGATGTGATTGTGGTGCAATTTCCTCTCTATTGGAGCACCTACCCTGCTGTGTTAAAACATTGGATAGATGAAGTATTTACTTATGGCTTCGCTTTTGGGCCCAACGGCAGCCAATTACAAGATAAACCAGTACTGTTTTCCATTACGGCTGGAGCCACCGAAGCATCTTACAGTGAGACAGGCTTTAATTTTTTACCCTTTAACGCTTATCAGCAAGCCTACGAACATCCATTTAGGGCTGCCGCCGTCAATATTTTAGACACTATTATCAGCTTCGAGATGAACTCAACAGTTTCAGAAGGTGGTAATAAATCAACTACCCTTTCCCTCGCATCAGCACACGCTAAACGGGTCATTGCAGCCGTTAATTCATATAAGGAACACTCATTATGATCCAATCAGTCCTTGGCATTTTGGTGTTATTAGGTATAGGTTTTCTGTGCTCAGATAACCGCAGCATGATCAGCTGGCGCGCAGTAAGCGGTGCATTTGGTATCATCATCGCACTGGCCTTTTTTGTACTGGCAACCGACATAGGAGCCGATGTGTTGCTGGCTGTTTCAAATACGGTAGGCAAAGTTTTTGGTTACGGCACAGAAGGGATCAAATTTGCCTTTGGCAGCTTAGTCAATTTCAGTGTTGAAGGTATAGGTTTTGTCTGGGCATTGCAGGTATTACCACAAATCATCTTCACTGCCGCGCTAACCTCACTTCTGTACTACCTCGGAATTATGCAGTGGTTTGTATTGATTATTGGCGGCAGCTTGCAAAAAGTACTAGGTACCTCACGTGCTGAATCGATGAATGCCGCAGGTAATATTATTCTCGGGCAAACTGAAGCACCTTTACTGATCAAACCCTATCACCGAGTCCTCACCCGCGCGCAAATTTTTGCAGTGATGGTCGGAGGGTTATCATCGATCGCAGGCTCTATTTTAGCGGGCCTTGCAGGCATGGGGGTAGCTCTTAACTATTTGATCATGGCTTGTTTTATGTCAGCCCCTGCAGGTTTAATGTTCGCTAAATTGATCATTCCAGAAACTGAGCCAACCGTTAACGAAGTACCTGAATTACCCGATGATGAAAAACCTAGCAGCTTTATTGATGCGATTGCTAAAGGGGCGATTGCCGGCATGGGAATCGCGGCAATCGTTGGTGCAGTTATCATCGCCTGTATTGGCCTAATGGCCTTGTTAAACGGTGGTTTGGGCGCGATTGGTGAAGTGTTTGGTTTGCCAACGTTAACCATCGATCTGATCCTAGGGATCTTATTTGCACCTGTAGCCTGGTTGATAGGCATCCCTTGGGCCGAAGCAAGCACAGCAGGCGCATTCTTAGGCCAAAAAATAGCAATGAATGAGTTTGTCGCCTTCGCCAACATGGGGAATGTGGAGCTATCTGCACGTAGCAATGCCATCATGACGATTGCCTTATGCGGCTTTGCTAATATCGGGTCAGTAGCCATGGTATGTGGCGCCCTTAGCAAAATGATCCCTCAACGCGCGAGTCTAATTGGTCAGCTCGGGATGAAGGTCCTATTAGCAGCTACGCTCGCGAATTTGATGAATGCCGCAATCGTCGGTGTATTTATCTAAAGAGTCCTCAGGAACGGTAGGCTAGTGCCGAACTCGCCTACCAATCTATATGATTGATAAAGGTCTAAAATGAGTATTCAACCCCATATTCTAGTCGCTCCCCATCAAGTCAGTGACAAAGCCATTGTCTGCGGAGAGCCCGCTCGAGTTAACCGAATTGCCTCACTACTGACAGAAGTTGAATTCTTAGCAGAGAATCGAGAGTTTCGTCTGATGCGTGGCCGTTATGGGCAAATCCTGATCACCGTCTGCAGCACAGGTATTGGCGCCCCCTCAGCACTCATTGCCCTTGAAGAGCTACATCAATGCGGCGTCAAACAGCTTATTCGCATTGGCTCTGCGGGAGCGCTCCAACCACATATCGCTATAGGTGATGTGATTATTGCTGAAGCAGCGGTGCGTGACGATGGTGGCTCAGCCAGCTATGTAAAACCTAGTTTTCCAGCCTATGCCAACCATCGTTTAGTCGCTAAATTACAAGAATATTGTGTGCAGCACCGTATTAGCGCCCATAGTGGTGTGGTGCGGTCACACGACAGTTTTTATACCGATCAAGAACAAGATCTGTGTAATTATTGGCACCGCCGAGGTGTATTAGGTGCCGATATGGAAACAGCTGCATTATTCACTGTCGGTAGACTGCGAGAATTAGAAGTGGCAGCAATTCTCACCAACGTAGTTCTTTTTGAACAAGATGTTAAAGCAGGAGTTAATGACTATGTCGCAGCCTCCCAAGCATGCGCTCAAGGTGAACGACATGCCATTTTAGCCGCACTCAACGCACTATGTGATTAACCAGACCTATGTTTTCCTAGTTCTCTCATGAATACCAATATGGCGCAGTCTTTGCGCCATATTTCCCCTCCTCATTTCAGCCCCCCATATCAGCGCCATAACTCGCACCTAAATGGTTACATGCAAGAGATGTACGTATTTTATGTTAGGATGTGTATCAATCTGCGGCAAGACACGCATCTAATCGCACAAATATTCAGAATTATCATTGAAATGCAGCTACATCCAGAACTCTCTAGCCGCTTTGGCAGCACATTAACCGAGCAGCGTGAACTCTTTAAGCACGCCTTATATCAGTGCCAAACGGGCATTCGCCATTTTTCTCCCGGTGAGACTATGTTGCAACAGGGTCAAAACGTGCGTGAACTTTATCTAGTGTCAGTTGGAAAAGTCGCTATGTATACCAGTGCCAATAATGGCCGCCGTTTTCAATTAGGTGAACTGAATTGTGACCAGCATATTTTTGGTGAAATTGAGTTTTTTACTCAACTCCCCTGTCAGTGGACAGTGATGGCCGAAGATCAGATGGAAGCAGAGGTGATCTGTGCGACCAAACTGCAACAATGCTTAGTCACACAACCGCAATTAGCACTTTTTTTTGCCTCTGCACTGGCATGGGATTACCAAGACTCAATGGCAATCTACACTAATCGTTTACTCCATCCGATAGCCGTAAATATCGCCCTAGACCTGTTGCAGCGAAGTCAAAACAACCTTGCTCTCGGCGCCTTTAACAAAGTAGAACAGGAAGCTGAACGCTTTGGCACTAGCAGTCGTGTTTACCGACGAGCTCTCAATTCATTAATTGAACTCGGCCTTGTCGAAAAGCGCGAGCAGCAGCTTCATATTATCAACCCTAAATCACTAGCGGCCTTTATTGCCGATTAACGCAAATGACCACGCTTTTAGTACCTTTATAACCACACTCTCTGTTAAGCACTTTGACGCTTTTTACCTTCTAAAATCGATTAACTTGCTGGGCGTCTGGACACATGCGCAACTTGTTTACACCATTCCAAACAATGGCGTAAGCTTCTGCTGTAGCTCATGGTGGGAGGCGACTTGAAAATGCGGGCGAATACCTGCGGGGGCTGCGTGTCCATGGACGTTATACCAACAGGTGTGGAATCCCGCGTTGATACCGCCTTGAATATCTGAATGCGGGTTATCGCCCACCATCAACACTTGTTCGCGTGCGGGCTGACCCATCAGCTCGAGGGCGTATTCAAAGATACCGACATCGGGTTTAGCCATGCCCACTTTTTCTGAAATAACCAAAATATCAAAATGATGCTGTAAACCAGTACGCTCTAAACGCACTGTTTGCAACTCGGTAAAACCATTGGTGATGATCCCCATTTTGGCTTTTCCCTGCAGCGCGGCCAGTAATTCACGGGCGCCGGGCAAGGGCGCACAAATCTCAGCCATCGCCGTTAAAAATGCACTGTTTAAGGTTTGCGGGGTCAGCGCAAGCTTTGCCGCCCATGGCTCGAAACGTATGGTTTGCAGTTCGGCGGCGCTGATCTTGCCATCCTGATACGCAACCCATAACGGCTTGTTTACACTTTGATATTCTTCGAAATCGGTACGAGTAAAATCGACGCCAAAACCTGAAAACATACGCTTCAGCCCTTCGAAAGCATCGAAATAAAAGAGAGTTTCATCTGCATCGAAAAGCACCCAAGTATAGGGTAAAGCGGCAGCATGATTCGGGGTTAAAGATGACATACGACTCCTAACAACACACTAAAGGCACGGCTTAATCCGTCAAGGCAAGCAGCACAGTACTATACAACACCCAAAATCTAACGCGAAGGCACACGAAAAACAGAGCATAGTTAGCAAGTCTATCTGCCAATAATGCTTTAGCGCCTTCAACACCAAGGGAACAGGTTTTTAGTTGCGAAATAGTCTACTATCTTGGTTTAAGATTGATAATACCGCATACATGAAACCAATTGTTGAGCATATCTCAACAGTAATTAGATTAGGCACCTGTTTCCAGAGATGAGCTCCAACACGGGTTATCATCGTCGCTGATCAGCCTGAGCATAAAACCTCACCGCCACAACATTGGAGCCCTTTGATGGATCATTTTTCTGCCCTGCCCATTTTTGTCACTGTGGTGGAATGCGGTAGTTTTTCCGCCGCAGGACAAAAACTTGGGCTAAGCAAATCGGCCATCAGCAAGCGTATTACGCAACTGGAGCAACACTTAGGGATTCAACTATTACAACGTACCACTCGCAGTTTGAGCCTGACGGATGCTGGCGCGCGCTATTTCGAATATATTCGCCCCGCAGTGCAGCTTACCCAAGAAGGATTGGATGCTATCTCCGAGCTGCAGCAAACGCCTAAAGGCAATCTGCGAATTTCCGTGCCTATGGTGTTTGGACGCTTGTATATTGCCCCTTTAATCGCTGAGTTTTTAAAACGTTACCCCGATATTCAGCTGCAAATGCAAATGGATGATAAGACCACTGATTTAATCGCAGGCGGCTTCGATCTGGCCATTCGAATTGGCGAGCTTCCTGACTCCAGCCTTATCGCCCGCAAAATTGCCCCTTGTTTGAGCGTGATTTGCGCGTCCCCCGCATATCTAGCGCAGCACGGTTTACCCATAGTTCCTAACGAGCTAACTCAACACAACTGCTTGTTTTACAGTTACTTTCAAGACGGTGTGGAATGGAGCTTCCACAGTCCCGATGGCATGCAACGCATCCAACCCAAAGGGAACTATCAGGTTAATAATAGCGATGCCATCCATCTAGCCTGTCTCGATGGACTCGGTATCGCCAACCTACCACGCTTTATTGTTGAGTCCGATCTACAGGCAGGGCGTTTACAAACGATACTGGCTGACTTTCCACTCCCCGAACATGGTATTTATGCCGTATATCCGCAGCGAAAATACCTCCCAACCAAAGTGACGGTATTGATTGAGTTTTTAATGGAGAAGTTGGGAAAAATCTAGGAAGTAATATTTAACCCACAGCCAATTTAGCCGCGTCATGCCACATTACATCAGGGATTGGCTGTTCTAATCGCCATGTGACATTCATGGGTTGTGAGCCGTTATGGCTGACATAATGCACTTTGCCAAAATTAACAAATCCCATAGTGCGGCCATTTTCATCTTTTGACTGCTCTCGAACAAACAGCAACACGGTTTTTCCCAGCTTTTGTTGCTCAATATAACTCAGACCTCTACCTAGTTCTGGCCTTGCGCTATTTTGCGATTGCCAGTGGAATAGATGTTCACTAATCGCATAGTCGTGATACATGGTTGTCGGTGAAAACTGCTTCTCTGATTTATTTAACGTCACAAATAAACATTCAAGGTTTTGCTCATTAATCGCAAGTACACCTTCCCTTGAAGGCGATTTAGCAGCAAATGTGCTTGCACCCATCGCCGCTAAAATTTGCTCACGAGTATAACGAGAGTGCACTTTCAACGCTGTGGGTTGGAGTAATTCCAAATCCATTTCTTGATGGTGTATCCGGTTAATCAGTATCGCCAAAACAGACAACAACTCTTCTTGCAACGGCTTATTGCGTAACATCAGCAAGCTAGCCGCTAAACTGTTAACGTTTAAAGCCGTACCTGATTTATCCCAAAAGTTGTAATGACACATCAAAGCAAACTGATTTTGAATAGGATCCACCCCATTAAAGACAAAATCATTTTCGCATAACTGCTTGATAAATTTTAAATAGGATAATGACGTGCAACTGAGTAAGTGGAAGTTAATCGCACGATAATATGCCTTGGCTAAACCCGGCTGAACTGCAGGTTCTGCAATCTTTTCTCCCTGTACAGCCTCGACTAAAAAGGTCCATCCACTTTGGCCATTAATCTTTATGCGATAAATATCTTCAAGGCTCACTTGCGGGTTCATGCGTAAAAAATTGCCTAGCGTGAGCGGCAAGTCAGTTTGATGTTTAAAGTTTGCCATTAGACTGGTTAATCGATTGGCATTGAGCGTTGCGCGGCTAATATTACGCAAAATCATCGACTGCGCTTTCTCTTCAAGTTCAATTCGGCACCCTAGCGGTAGATGCGGAAAATCATTGAGAATTTCATCTTTAATCGACTGATTGGTTTTACCGACTAACGCTCTAAATTTCTGTGAGAAATCATATTCATCGCGTGAATTGCCAACAAAATCTAATACGGTGCAGCACTGCTTATCATCGGTGAGACGCAAACCTCGGCCAAGTTGTTGCAGGAATATGGTCAAGCTTTCCGTTGGCCGTAAAAATAACAAGGTATCGACCTCTGGAATATCGACACCTTCGTTAAAAATATCCACCACACACAAAATGGATAATTTGCCACTAACTAAGCTCTGCCGCTTTTCGTAGCGCTCTTCACTATTATCGCTGGTCAACACATCGGCGCTAATCCCCGCTAAATTGAACTTTTTCGCCATATACTCGGCGTGTTCCCTACTGACGCAAAAGGCTAACGCCTTAATATTGTCTATATCAGTTACGGTTTCAGCTAGGCTACGAATAATACGCGTCACGCGTTGTTCATTATGAGTGTATAAATTGCTCAGCTCAGCGACGTCGTATCGGCCACGACTCCAATTTAACTTGCGAAGATCGGTCTCATCATCAATCGCAAAATATTGAAAAGGACATAAATGCCTTTGATTAATAGCTTCGGGTAAACGTATTTCGGCGGCAATGACACCGCAGAAGTCAGCCAGAATATCGACACCATCATGCCGTTCAGGGGTTGCCGTCAACCCAAGTAAAATCGTCGGCTCAAAATGTTCTAATAGCCCACGGTAACTACTCGCAGCAACGTGATGGACTTCATCAATAACAATATAATCATAAAAATCAGTTGCTAATGGCAAGTTATCAAGTTGCAGATTCAAACTTTGGATAGATGCAAATAAATGTTTGTAACTATTAGGTTTATGCTCTGCCACCCATAGCTCGCCAAATTGATTGTTCTTTAACACACCGCGATAAGCGCCGAGGGCTTGCTGTAAAATTTCTTGCCTATGGACAACAAATAGGAAATTTGCTTCTGGATGTTGTTTATAAAACTGTGCGAAATCGAATGCGGAAATAATCGTTTTACCCGTGCCGGTTGCTGCAACAATAAGGTTTTTAAAACGACCATGAACGCTTCGTTCTACTGCAAGCTGTTCGAGGATTTCTCGCTGATGCGCAAACGGCTTAATGTCAAAATGAAATGGGCTCGGTTCAGTGCCACTGCCTTTCGCTTCTTTGAGCGCATTGTTTAACTTTTCTTTACTGCTCTCATCACCGCTAAAAAGCTCAAATTCGTTCGATTCCCAGTAAGTTTCAAAGGTACTGAGTGATTTATCAATGATGTGGGGAATTTCTTGGGTGGTGATCTTAAGGTTCCACTCAAGCCCGCTGGTTAATGCAGAATGCGATAAATTTGAAGAACCGATATAACCGGTATGAAACCCCGTATTTCGTAAAAATAAATAGGACTTTGCATGCAGCCTTTCACGTTTCGTGTTGTAACTTAATTTGACTAGGGTATTGGGTAAACTAGCTAGAAACTCGACGGCTTTAGCATCCGTCGCGCCCATATAGGATGTAGTGATGATGCGTAACTCTTTACCGCTGCGTGTAAATTCCTCAAGTTCATTTTTGAAGATGCGAATCCCCGCCCACTTGATAAATGACACCAGCCAATAGATTTTATCCGATGATCGGATCTCACGTTTAAGCTCACTTTCAAGTGATAATCCCGCATTACTCCCGCAAAAAAGCTCACTCTGAGTGAGTCCCGTTAATGGAAATATGGCGGCCGTATATTTAGGTAAATCAGTCGCTATCGGATTTTGTTTGTTAAAAAGAGCCGTGAGGATCCGACCTTGGCTATCGATAAGATTTTCATTAATAAAATCATCATCGTTAATGTGCTCTTTGAGCCACATCACTAACCGGTTAGCCAAACTGATTTGATTGAAGACTTGGTTTTCATCGGCGGGAACTGAATTAATCACATATTCAATTACTTTAGTCAGAAAACGTGAGAGCCAAATACTTGCCTCAGCAACTTCTAGCTTCCTTTCTCCAACAAAAAATATGTTCTTATCTAAGCGCTGCTCAAGGAGTTGAGTAATAAGCTTTTCATAAATCCCGACCTGTTCCATAGCCAGATATGCCCCTAGACAAACAATCAAAGTTGTAGCGAATATACCACATAACAATTTGATTCAAATTGCGATTTGTGGGATGGCTTTATCTTTTGCGATAGAGAGTTAATATAGCCTAGGCTTTAAACTAATCGATTTTTTACGATAAAGGCTGTAATTACACGCGGGAAATATGTTAGGCAGGCGAGCATTTCCCCCACAAAAGCAAACTAGCTTCTACTGCCCACTCGGCAATAAGTACCTTGTACTTCGGCCGCCGGCGTCGGCTTTCACTAAAAAGCCTTGCTCGACCATTTGCGCAAGGTGACGGGTGGCGGTGGCGCGGCTCACCTTCGCGACCTTTTGATACTGGCTACTATTCATCCCTAATTCAAAATCGCCATCTAACATCCGATTGAGCACTTTGGCTTGCTCTTGACTCAATAAGGATTGATCGACATTTTGCCAATACTGCGTTTTTAGCAGAGTCTTGTTCACATCTGCCATCGCATTGAGTAAGCAATCATTGAGGGTTTCAAAAAACCATACTAACCAAGGAGTAATATCGACATTTCCCCTTTGGGTGGACTCTAAAATGTCATAGTAGGCTTGGCGACGGGCCAGAATACTGACCGACATAGCGTAAAAACGAATTGAGCGTTTTTCCGCTTGCGCCAAAGCTAAATCGGTCAATAAACGCGTGATGCGCCCATTACCGTCATCAAGCGGATGCAGAGTCACAAACCAAAGGTGAGTTATCGCCGCACGGATAAGCGGATCGATACCCAGATCTTGCCTTGATGCATTAAACCATTCAATAAACTGCGAGAGTTCAGCGTCCAAACTGGCTTGAGAGGGGGCCTCAAAATGCACTGTTGGTTTATCAATCCGGCCTGAGACAACTTGCATAGGCGTATCGCCACGTAGCGCTCCACCAATAACTGGGTTAAACAGCGTATAACCCTGTGGAAATAACTGTTTATGCCAACCTAATATCCGCTCAAGGGTTAACTCTGTATCTAAATTTTTTAAGGCATCGAGCATAATGTCAGCCAAACCATCGGTTTGTACTGTGGTCGGATACGGTTTGTCTTCGGACACGCCGAGTTTTTTAGCCAAGGATGAGCGCACCGAAGCAGCATTGAGCTTTTCACCTTCAATAGCACTCGAGTGAATAATGTTAGCGAGTAAGGTGTCGAGTGCCGCCGCTGATGTTAACTGGCTGTCGTCGTGACTTAGCATTTGCTTGCCGAGCAGTTGACCCTGATTGAAATAAACCTGACGCAGCAAGACATCAATGCTGCTGGCATTCCAATGAAATTTAGGCCAATCGGCTTGCTGCCAAATCCACATAGCTTACCCCATGAGTCAAATAACAAGCCTATTCTACTCACATTATGAGTCAATTAACAAACCTATTTACCTCACAAAATGAGGCAAATAATGCAAGCAATCGCCTCATCTTGCCCAAATGCTTCTAGCATAAAGGGATTTATGCTGTTGATTGCTTCTACAAAGCAATACCGACGCAACGCCAGCTTTGCGCTGCCAAAACCGACTCACTGCGATATACTGCCAACGTTCATAAAACGCTAATGTTAAAACCCAATTTACACACCCATCGCGACCACACTGACAAGAATGCAGAGCCCAATCCATGCCTGATAATGCAACTATTGCCACCCTTCCCGATTCTCAAGGGCGTGACTATCGCGCAGATGTACGGCTCAATCAGGTACAGTGCGATTCGACTAAATCAAATGACACTAGGCCAAGTACAATCGAGCCAAATGCAACCAAGCCGAGAGCCATCATGCATGAATCGCATGCTGCCGAGCAAAAACAGAAGATTATTTTTATCGGTTTGCCTCGCACTGGGACGACGAGCGTGAGCGTGGCCTTATTGGAGCAAGGCTTAAGAGTGGCGCATATGGCGTTTACCAAAGAAGCCTTTATGCTGGCGGATGCGATTTCCGATGCGCCTTGTTTTAGCGATTTCAGACAGTTGGATGGATTATTCCCCAAAGCCAAGTTTGTCTATCTTGACCGAGAGCTAGAGTCTTGGGTGCCGTCGATGCAGATGTTACTCAGTCGAATGCTGCCACATTTAGATGTGCAAACCGGCCGATTCCACCCGATTATGAAACGCAGTTTTCGACATAGCTTTGGCGTAGGTGTAGTCGAAAATCCGCAAGATACACAACATCTTATCGATTGTTATCTGCGCCATAAACAAAGCGTGTTCGACTATTTTGCTGGCCGAGATGACTTCTTATCAGTCGATGTAAGTCAGCAAGGCGCCCTCGGCCAATTATTAGCATTTATCGGATTAGCCAGCGCCGAAGACCAACAGAATTTTCCTAAACTCAATGTAGGCCGTAATGTCGCCAGTTGGGATGAATATAAACATCCGAATAAGATCAGCGCTAATGCCTCGGGGCCGGAAAAACGTAAGTTCTTCGATTATAAGCTTTAAAACTCAACGGTTGAGAAAGCTAGTCAGGGGTATTTCGGCGTTTTACCACAGTTAACCAGTCGAGACTCACGCCCGAAATCGCGTTAAAACCGCGGATACGGAAGATAAGCTGCAGCAACTGCGGCCTAGGCCTGACTTTCGGTTCGACCGAGCGCGGAATAAACCACAGCGTCACGAATGCGCGCAGTATGGTCGACACCAAAAACACCACAAAAATCGGGCTACTGAGCCAACTATTCCAACCCGACCAGACTAAAAAGTCCGCCGCATGGGAGGCTATCGTGCCACCGACCATGGCCCCCACAAACACCAACCCCGCGCTGAGTGACGCTTGCAGCGCCGCGTAGGTCGCAAAATCACTGCGAAAGGGACGAATATCATAAAGATAATTGGCGGTACTTAAGGTAAAGCCGCTCCACGCTAGGCCCGAAAACGCCTGAATGAGGAGAATATACAGATAGTTATCGGAAAACAGCCATAACAACGGCAAGCTTGGGATCATGCAGCTGGTGATAATCATCACCAAACGATTACCAAATTGATCGCTAAATCGTCCCCAAAACTTCAGCGTCACAAACTGAGTCGCTATCGATGCCACACTCGCGAGTACAAATTCGATGTAGCTAAACTTCAAATCTTCCAGCATATACACGGCGAAAAACGGCGCCGAGATGGCCACCATCGCCTGCATACTGGCCACAAATAGGCTGTATTGGCGGAAGGTTTTATCCTTCCATGCTCCGCGAAAATTGCGGATAGTTTGGATAAATACGCCCCGCTGCTTGGCTTCGCGCGGATCAGGGTCGTGCATTTGCAATAACAACCAAGCCGAAACAAAACGCCCCATAGCCGCTATCGAAAACAACAGGGTAAAACCTAACCAGGCCATTTGCAGCGAATCGGTAAAGGTAAGAATGCCACCACCCACAAAAAATACGCTTAAGGATGCGCCCATGGTTAAGCGGGTGCGCGCCGCAAAAAAGGCGCCGCGGCGACGCTCGGGCACGATAGACCCCATCCAGGCGCGCCAATGGGGTTGAATAAGATTAATAAAACCGTGATACCCGACGGCAAGCGCGATAAATATCCACACTGCATGATCGGGGCGAAAGGCCGCTAACCCGCCCATCGCCAATACCACAACCGCCTGCAAAGCGGCGCAGCAAACGATAAACCCGCGACGGGAAAAATGGCTCGCTAGCCATACCGAAACCAACTGCGACATCGCCCCGAAGAGCTGCGGTAAACCAGTAACAAAGCCCATTTGTGCAAGACTGGCACCGAGAAAAATTGCGTAAGCATTGAAAAAGTTATCACTCGTCGCCGTCATCATCGACGAAGCCACGGCTTCCTGCTGCGAGCGGCGCAGAGTGCATCTTAACCAGAGATTTCTAGCACTACGGCGCGAACACGTTAATGCAGTGGGAGCTTCTAGGGTGCCCATTCCAAGCCAAATCCATATGAGACTGAGGGGTTTTGATGTTGCAATTATGTCGTATATAAGTAAAAAAACAAAACGCCCCAAATGGGGCGTTTGCTAACAGAAAGCAGACTAGAAACAGGCTTTAAGTTCAGCCTCTTGGTCGAGCAGGCTTTGATACAAGGTAAACTGATTCGCCGCTCTATCCAGATTATGGCCCTCACGGTGCACGTGGAAATACACGTCACCATTCAGATAGTCCGTTAAAAAACGCACGCCGATCATCAGGCAAATCACCCGCGCCCCGAGCCAAAGGCTACGTTTTTCGACTTCAGTTAACACTTCACCCAGCTCACTTAAATAACCACGGCAAATGGCGGCAAAGATGGATTGGCGCACTTTAACATTCTCAAGGGCGGTCGAATCTTCGGCTTCAGGCGAGCAGAAGGTACGCACCATATCGCCAAAGTCATACATCAAATGCCCTTTCATGCAGGTATCGAGGTCGATGATCGCCATGCTCGACATATCGCGCTTATCAAAAAGCATGTTGTTGATTTTAGTGTCGTTATGGCAAATACGCAGCGGGAGCTGTGGCGAAATCTCGGCTAGCTCATCTAATAAACTCTGCTGTGACAGAGCGTAATCGACCCAGTTACGGCATAAATCTAACCGCTTAGCCTTATCCTGCTGCACCGCTTGGCGCAGCATTTCCATCCGTCCCGGCAAGTGATGAAACTGCGGGATCACATCCTCAAGCTGAGTGGCGTCAAAATCACTCAAGGCACAGGCAAAATGACCAAAAGCTTTAGCCGCCATTTCGGCTTCGGCTTCAGACTTCACCACCTCGATACTTAAACTGTGGGGCAAATAACTGATGGCGCGCCAAAATCCCTGCTCACCTAAGTCGATCGCCAGCTCGCCGTCTTGAGTAAGACAAGGGCTCACAACCTGCAAGCCATATTGCTGTTGTAATGCCTTGGCGCATAAATGATGGCTAATTTTATCGGCATTACTTACCAATACCTGCGGCGTCTTAAACACTTGGGTATTAATACGTTGCAGCACTAACTCACCCGTAGGCCAACGCACTAACAAGGTATCGTTAATATGACCATTCCCTAACGCTGAGATTTTTGCTTCGTCGGCTTCAATTCCAAAATGAGGCAACACTGACTGCCTGATGAGTTTAATCACTCAATAACTCCATTAATTTTTGCTTTACCCAGACAGTATCCTGCGGATAGGTCACACCGAGCCAAGGCTCGCTGGCCACATCAACAAACACGGGCACACCTTGCTCAATTCCCGCCTGAACCACGGCGGGCAAATAGCATTCAGATTTAGGCAATTGGCCTTGTTGTTCGATAAATACCGTTAATTCACGTTTAATAACATCAAATATGCTTGGCGAGAAGCCCCAACAGGTCATAGAGATCAGCGACTGCGAAGGAAGCGGTGCCAACCCCTCTGGGCCTTCGCCGATAAAACCATGATCTTGGGCTTGAATATTCAACCATTCAGCGACTGAGCGCAGTTGCCCCTGCTCCACTTGGCATAAGCCACGATTCACGCCACCGTGCTCAGATAACGTCAGCTCAATCGGATAAGCCACCATCATCCAGTCGTTAGGTCTGGCGGTTAATCCCTTCGCAAGTGAGGCAAAGGCGCTGTCACCGTAAAAATCATCGGCATTGATCACCGCCATTGGTCCATTAACACTACCACGGGCACACCAGAGCGCATGCGCAGTCCCCCAAGGCTTTAAACGATGGCTCACATCCGCAAGCTGCGCTTCAGCGGGTAAATCGGTGAGCGACTGATAACAGAAGTGATACTCAAAGTCCGCCGGCAAAAAGCGTATCAACAGCTCGTGGAGTTCCGCTTCTAATTCGGGGCGGATCACCAGCACGGCACGCTTAAATCCGCTGCGGATCGCCGACTGTATCGATAACACCAACATGGGTTCGCCCGCAGGACCGAGGGAGGCCAATTGCTTATCGCCGCCAAAACGACTACCTAGCCCTGCCGCCATAATGACTAAGGTCAAATCTGTATTCATGTGGGATTAGTGTTCAGTTCGTATTAAAGATATTTTCCCGAACCTCGCCGCAATCGGCTATGCGAGCGCATTTAAAACAAGATTGGAGAAAAAGAGGAGCAAAAGTGTAATCTACCCCTCTAGTCCTGACTAGAATTTTATCGATTTAACGGGCTAAATAATTACCAAAATTGCGATTAGGCTCTAAAACCGCTTGGCTGCCCTTGAGGCTGAACTTGTAACCACACAAACCGATGCTGCCACGGCGAGCCAGATCTGTGATGATATTGGCCGTATCCAGCGGCGTAAAACGCGCCTCCGTTGCCGAATCGGCAAGCAAGTCCACGCTGATAGTGCGATACTCAGTGCCATTATTAAATACCAGCGCGCTACAACTCTTATCGCCCTTGGCCGTGGCAATCGACCACAGCTGTTGCGGCTTACCACGCTCACCTAACCAGCGAATAATTAACACATCTTGCTCTAACGCCACCGAAAAACCATCGGGCATATCTAAGGTCACACGATCGCTTGCGGCAATAGGCGCAGAGGGCACGACAGGAGCAGCTTCTTCAGCCTGTGACTCATCGCTATTAGGCCATAATCCCCATACCAGTAAGACTAACAACACAACGCCCACCCCACCGCCGACGGGCAACCAATAACGGCGCTCAAGCTTAGGTAAAGAGGGCAACTTAATAAAACGTCGATAGGGTGCAAAAAACTCGGCAACGCCTCTAAACAGCTCAGTCATTGAGCCCGACTCTTTCGCCTCGGCGCGGCGACGACGCACTTCTTCAGCATGCTCAGTATCGTTAAAGGCCGCGGTATCTTCATCGGGGTCGAAACGCCATACCGGCTCATCACTGTGCTCGGCAGGGTCGAGTGGTGCGCGTTTAAATTCTGCACCCTGTAAATCGACTTGTGCTAAATCCACATCGGCGATGTCGATGCGGGTTTGCTCCACTCGGCTCTGATTAGCAGGACGAAAATCGGCGTGCCCCTCGAGCAACGCATCTTGCACGACAAAATCAGCAGGATTTTGCGTCATTTTTGTTAACGCATCGAAACGCAGTTCATCTTGGCGCAAGGCATCCAAGTCGGCGTCCACAACGGGGGAAGCACTCGTTGGTTCAGTATGGGAATAGGTTTCGGCCTCTGTCGATACCGGAATATCCGGCGCAGCATGGGAGACACTGGCATTCTGTGCCGCTGCAGCCTTTGGTGTTAATACGGGCTCGACTCGGCGACGGGGAACGGCCTGCGAGGTTGGGATATCTAAAGCTGGGCCATAATAGCCAAAACGATACTCCACTAACGTGGGAGAGGTTAAACGTGTGCCCCAAAAGGTCGCACCAGCGCCCAAGACCAACCCTAGAATGGCGACTACGGGCGGCGCAGCCACTATATACAGCGCCAGTAAAATCAGTAGCGGCAGAATAAAGACTGCAACCAAGGCCTTAGGCTTAGCCGCATCATTTAAACGGCGCAGCGCAGTAAGGGCGAGCAAGGGTAAGCCCACTAACGCTAAAAGATACATTAAAAAGTTCGCCCCAAACGCGGCGACAGCCAGTGAAATGCTCAAATACACACCAACACTGATGGCCACAAAGCGGGGACGGGAATCACGCCCATGAAGGCAGAAAAGAGATTTTAACAGCACGACCCTTCCTTTATAGTGAAATAATCCTAGCGCACACGACTCTCAATGTCGCATAGGCACGAGCGTAACGAATTTAGCCGCAATTGTCAGTGCAATAAGACGCTAGATAAGCAAAAATGCTGATTATATCCATCTAAAGCTAAATCAGGCTTAATTCTCAGGCTCAGCAAGGCTTAGGGACGCAGAGATTTTCAGTATCCGATCCTTGAGTCACAGTAAACCGTAAAAATGCACCAGCGGCAGCGCTAACTGTCGCAAAACATAAATAGACAACAATTGCTGGCTAACTAGCCCTAGCGTTTTTCAGGTCAAAATCTGTATAATGCTCGGCTTTCTGGGCCCTTCTTGCGTTAACCAACTGGATATTTTGCTCATGACCGCACGCGGAAATTTATTTATTGTTTCAGCCCCGAGTGGTGCTGGTAAATCCTCGCTGATTTCGGCGCTGCTGAAAGACAAACCCGCCGACATGCAGGTTTCAGTGTCGCACACTACCCGTGCGCCTCGCCCTGGCGAAGTGAATGGTCAGCACTACCATTTTGTTAATGTTGAAGAATTTAAAGCACTGATCGAGCAAAATGCCTTTTTCGAGTGGGCCGAAGTGTTCGGTAACTACTATGGCACTTCGCGCCACGTCATTGAGCACACTTTGACTCAAGGTATCGATGTTTTCCTCGATATCGACTGGCAAGGCGCCCAGCAAGTCAAAGCCGTGATGCCAGAGGCCATTGGTGTATTTATTCTACCGCCCTCAAGGGATGAGCTAGAACGTCGCCTCACTGGCCGTGGCCAAGACAGTCAGGAAGTTATCGCCAGCCGTATGGCACAGGCGGTTTCTGAAATGTCGCACTATAAAGAATATGATTTTATTATCGTCAATGACGATTTTGACACAGCACTGGCCGATCTGCGGGCGATCATTCGCAGCCAACGCTTAACGGGTGCTAGTCAGATCCACGCGCAAAATGATATGCTTAACGATCTGTTGGCAGGCTAACTGCCTTAGTGTACAATTTTGCGTCATTTTTTCCCTAGATAAACTGGAGTTTCAACACATGGCTCGCGTAACTGTAGAAGACGCCGTAGAACAAATCGGCAACCGTTTTGATATGATCCTGGTTGCGGCGCGTCGTGCTCGCCAAATCGCCGTGCAGGGTAAAGACCCTATGGTTGAAGAGATGAACGACAAGCCAACGGTTATCGCCCTGCGTGAAATCGAACTAGGTTTAGTGAATGCTCACACTTTAGATGCTGACGAGCGTCAATCAGTGCGTGAGCGTGAAGCAGCTGAAATCGCAGCTGTTGCAGCCATCGCTGAAGGCCGTTCACTATAAGTCTAATTGAGTCACACCTGTTTGGGTAAAGGAGAGCTGCCACTTGTATCTGTTTGAAGGTCTAAAGGAGTCTGCTTCCGGTTACTTAGAACCTGAACAGGTAGAATTGCTCAAGCAGGCGTACCAAGTTGCGCGTGATGCCCATGAAGGGCAAATGCGCACCAGCGGCGAACCTTATATTACCCATCCGGTTGCGGTTGCCCGCATCCTCGCCGAGATGCGTCTCGATCACGAGACGCTGATGGCTGCTTTGCTGCACGACACCATCGAAGATACCTATGTCACCAAAGAGGACTTGGCCGAACAATTTGGCGAAGCCGTGGCAGAGTTGGTTGAAGGGGTGTCTAAGCTCGACAAGCTGAAATTTCGCGATAAAAAAGAAGCTCAGGCTGAAAACTTCCGTAAAATGATGATGGCGATGACGCAGGATATCCGCGTTATTCTCATCAAGCTTGCCGACCGCACCCACAACATGCGCACCTTAGGCGCCTTGCGTCCTGACAAACGCCGTCGTATTGCCCGTGAAACCTTAGAGATTTACGCGCCGATTGCCAACCGACTCGGTATTCACAATATCAAGACCGAGTTAGAGGATTTAGGTTTCCAAGCCTATTATCCGATGCGCTATCGGGTGTTAAAGGAAGTGGTCAAAGCTGCCCGTGGTAACCGCAAAGAACTCATTCAAGGCATTGAGGCTGCAGTATTAACCCGCCTAAACGATGCGGGCATTAAAGGCAAAGTCAAAGGCCGCGAGAAAAACCTCTACTCCATCTACAACAAGATGCAGAGCAAGGAACTCCAGTTCCAAGAGGTGATGGATATCTACGCCTTTCGCGTCATCGTCGACTCCATCGATACTTGCTACCGCGTCCTCGGTGCCATGCACGGCCTGTATAAACCGCGTCCGGGTCGCTTTAAAGATTATATCGCTATCCCCAAAGCCAACGGTTATCAGTCGCTACATACCTCGTTATTCGGCCCACACGGCGTGCCCGTCGAGATCCAAATTCGTACCGAAGATATGGATCAAATGGCCGACAAAGGGGTTGCGGCCCACTGGGCTTACAAAGGCGGCGCCGATGGTCAAGGCACCACCACGCAAGTGCGTGCCCGCAAGTGGATGCAAAGCTTGCTGGAACTGCAACAGAGCGCCAGCACCTCCTTCGAATTCGTGGAAAACGTTAAAACTGAACTCTTCCCCGAAGAGATTTACGTCTTTACCCCCGAAGGTCGCATTTTGGAATTACCGGTTAACGCTACCGCCGTGGACTTTGCCTATGAAGTCCACACCGATGTGGGCAATACCTGTGTCGGCGCCCGCGTTAACCGCCAAGCTTATCCGTTAAGCCAGCCATTAATCTCCGGCCAAACCGTTGAGATCATTACAGCTAAAGGCGCGCGTCCGAATGCCGCTTGGCTTAACTTTGTGGTGACGGGTAAAGCCCGCGCCAAAATCCGCCAAGTGCTTAAGAGCCTAAAAGCAGACGATGCTATCGCCCTTGGCCGCCGTTTGCTTAACCATGCGCTGGGTAAAACCAAACTCGATAGCATTCCTGCCGAGCAGATTGATAAAGTCGTGCGCGATACCAAGCACGCCAATTTAAATTCCTTACTCGCCGATATCGGCCTTGGCAATGCCATGAGCATAGTCATCGCCCAACGTTTGATTGGCGATAATTTAGAGAATCAAGAGAGCCGCGATTCTCACCTGATGCCAATCCGTGGCGCCGAAGGTATGTTAGTGACCTTCGCTAACTGTTGCCGCCCCATCCCTGGTGATGCAGTGATAGCCCACGTGAGCCAAGGTAAAGGCCTAGTCGTCCACATGGAAAACTGCGCTAACATTCGCGGTTACCAAGGCGAGCCAGATAAATACATTCCCGTACAGTGGGACAATGTCGAAGGCGTCGAGTATCAAGCCAATCTGCGGGTGGAAATTGTTAACCACCAAGGCGCGCTGGCAAAGATCACCTCGATTATCGCCGCCGAAGGTTCGAACATTCACAACCTTAGCACCGAAGAGCGTGATGGCCGCGTTTACTTGATTAACCTGCGAATTTCGGTGAAGGACAGGATCCATTTAGCTAACGTGATGCGCCGTATCCGGGTACTGCCCGAGGTGTTGCGTACATCCCGTAATCGTTGATCATTACTTTAGAGAGAGCGTCATGGCAGAAAAAATCATTATCGCGACCGAAAACGCCCCAGCGGCAATTGGCACTTATTCTCAAGCGGTTAAAGTCGGCAGCACAGTATATTTATCCGGCCAAATCCCACTGGTGCCAAGCACAATGCAGATCGTGAGCGATGATTTTGAGGCGCAAGTTGTGCAAGTGTTTGAAAACTTAACGGCCGTTTGTACCGCAGCTGGCGGCACGATCAACGATATAGTTAAGCTCAATATCTTCCTAACGGACTTAAGCCACTTCGCAAAAGTGAATGAAATCATGAGCCGTTACTTCAGCCAACCTTATCCAGCTCGCGCCGCTATCGGTGTGAAGCAGCTGCCTAAGGATGCGCAAGTCGAAATGGACGGCGTGATGGAGCTGTAAGCTTCCACCGATTTTACGAGGCGCTTAGGCGCCTTTTTTATTGCCTAATGCGCCCGCGGCTCCTGCTCTGACCTGTGATTAAGTTCATTTTCATTTCATACTCAAACGATAGGCTAGTCCGCCAATTTTAAGATTTTACAATCTTGCAAACTATTTGCGTGGCCTCACAAAACTCGCCATACTGGGCACCTATGTTGGGGTTAAAATAACAATAAAGAACAGGGAATTGCCTATGGATAATGCGATTAAGACGCCAGTTGAAATGTTGGCGCACTGGGCGAATACACGTGGGGATGAGATCTATTTGCGCCAGCCAATCAAGGGGCAATACCTTGATTTCACGTGGAATGAAGTGCAAGAAAAAGTACAGCAACTCGCGGGTGCACTGCGCCATTTAGGCTTGGAGCCGGGCGATAAGATTGCCGTGCTCTCTAAAAACTGCGCCGAATGGTTTATTACCGACCTCGCCTTGATGCACGGCGGCTATATCAGCGTTCCCATCTACCCCACCGCCAATACAGATACTATCCGCTATGTGTTGCAACATAGTGGTGCCAAAGCGATTTTCCTCGGCAAGCTCGACCACTGGGCCGATCAAGAAGCCGGCGTCGGCGGCGAATTACTCCGCCTTGCCATGCCCTATGAGACCATGCCGGCCCAATATCAGTGGGAACAACTACTCAAGATGGGCAACCCTCTGATTGAAGCGCCGTTACCTGAGCTCGATCAGACCATGACCCTGATTTACACCTCTGGCTCAACGGGCCAACCTAAGGGCGCGATTCAGACGTTTGCCAGCTATGGCTGGACTTGCCAAGCTGTGGTGCGCGATCTGCGTACCAACGGCAACGACAGATTATTGTCCTACTTACCGTTAGCGCATATTACCGAGCGTGTGGCGATCGAAGGCTCATCTTTTTATTCTGGCAGCACCGTCGCCTTCGTCGAAAGCTTAGACTCCTTTGTTGCCGATGTGCAGCGTGCTAAACCAACGGTGTTTTTCTCGGTTCCGCGACTGTGGAGCCTGTTCCAGAAGAACATTATCGACAAGATTGGTGTTGGCAAACTCAATCTATTGCTAAAAATCCCACTGATTAGCAGCCTAGTAAAACACAAGATCCACAAAGGGTTAGGACTCAACCATTGCCGCTTACTCGGCTCTGGTTCGGCGCCTATTCCGCCCTCGCTGATTCACTGGTACCACAGCATTGGCTTGGATATCTGCGAAGCCTGGGGGATGACGGAAAACTGTGCTTACTCCATCATCAACTATCCCTTCGATGTGCGCAAAATCGGCACTGTGGGTAAACCCGTGCAGGATTGCCAAATCCGCCAAGGTGAAGACGGCGAACTGCTACTGAAGAGTCCCGGCCTGATGACGGCCTATTATCTGCAACCCGAAGCAACAGCGGCGGCCTTCGATCCCGATGGTTTCTTCCATACTGGCGACCTCTGCGCTATCGATGCCGATGGTTGTGTGACTATCACTGGCCGCGTGAAGGACAACTTTAAAACCGCTAAGGGTAAATACGTCGCTCCAGTGCCAATTGAGCGTAAGCTCGCGCAGGATCCCCATGTGGAGCTGATTTGCGTCATTGGTTCAGGCCTGCCGCATCCCGTCGCGTTAGTGCAACTTTCCGAGGGCGCGACCTTACAAGCCCGCGAGGAAGTTCGCGCATCTTTAAAAGCGACCCTCGATAGCGTGAACCCACATTTAGAGTCCCATGAGCATGTGGATGCGATTGTAGTCGTGAACGAGCCTTGGACCATCGAAAACGATGTGTTAACTCCGACACTGAAGATCAAACGTCATGTGCTCGAGAAGGCATTTAGCGAGCGTGTCGACGGAATTCGCGGTGCGCAAGTACGCTGGGAAGATGAGTTAGCCGTCAAATAAGGTTAAAGCGCACACTGAACTATGAAAGCACGCTCTTCGGCGTGCTTTTTTATGACATATTCTGTCAAAGCGTTTCAAAAACACGTATCATGTGCGCCTGTCAGCGTAAGGTGATACACCTTAAATCAATTCACTCAATCAGGTTTAACAGAGTCTAAAATGCTCATTGCACTTTCAATTATCGGCGGCTTTATCATTTTAACCTTAGGCGCAGAAGCCTTAGTCCGTGGCGCGAGCTCCATCGCCCTACGTCTTGGCATTACGCCACTCATCATCGGCTTAACCATTGTGGCCTTTGGTACCAGCGCGCCCGAACTTGCGGTGAGTGTCAAGTCAGCACTAGCAGGTAATAGCGGCATTGCACTGGGTAACGTGATTGGCTCTAACATTGCCAACATTGGTTTGATTTTGGCAATTACCGCTCTTATTCGCCCGATTCAAGTACAGTCACAGATGGTAAGACGGGATATCCCCTTGATGATCCTTGCCTCTATGCTGTTTTGGGGATTGTTATTGGATGGCGAACTCAGCCTGATTGACGGCGTGATTTTATTATCACTGCTTGTTGGCTACCTCGTATTCAGCTATTTCAGCTCGAAAAATACCACAGATGCCAATGGCGAAATCATCGAAGAAGGCCCTAAAAACCCATTACTCTCGGTGGCCTTTATTGTCGTAGGTATCGGCATGTTAGTCGGTGGCGGGATTTTATTTGTGAACGGTGCGGTCGATTTAGCCAAGGTATTTGGCGTGAGCGAAGTCATCATCGGCTTAACCATTGTCGCTATCGGCACCAGCATGCCAGAGTTAGTGACCTCTGTTTTAGCGGCACTCAAAGGTGAGAGCGATATCGCTATCGGTAACGTGGTTGGCTCTAACCTATTCAACATTTTAGGTATTTTAGGTGTGACTGCGATTGTGCACCCAGTATCAGCCTTAGGTTTCCAATCCTTCGACTTTATCGTGATGCTCGCCTTAGCCGTGGTGATTTTACCCTTCGCTTGGTCAGGACTACGCATCGGTCGCCGTGAAGGTGCCACACTGCTTGTCGCTTACTTAGGCTACATGGTTTACCTCGTCAACCAAGCCAGTACCCAAGCCGTCGTTTAACACGCTGCGCCTTGCCTTACAAAACACCGGAGCCTCTCCGGTGTTTTGCTTTTAGGCCTAAGACATGACATTTGTCATGCCCAATTGATGACCTTTGTGCCTGCACACGGGCCTAGGTATTTCTGATAATGAAGCCGTCCCCAAGCAATGGGTTATCACTTCAATAAGGAAATACCATGAAAACATTCTTACTATTATCAAGCCTTGCCCTCGCCTGCGCGCCCGTATTCGCGGCTTCCAACTCGAGCTCAAATATCGCTGCAATAGACAAAGCTGCAAGCACCTTGAATATCGATAAATTACAACAGCTCAGCACGACAACACAGGATTACGAAGCGGCTTATGCCAACTATCGTTTAGCCATCAGCGCCAATGTGATGGGGCAAAAAACCTTGGCGGAACAGGCCTTAACTTCGGCGCAAACCAGCTTAGAAGCCCTCAACAATACCCAAGCTGATGCCGAGTCCCTCGCGCTATTATCGTCCGTTTACGGCATGCAAATCGCCTTGGATAACAGCAAAGGCGCCGAGCTTGGGAGCAAATCCGCCAATGCCATCGCTCAAGCCGAACAGCTGGCACCGCTTAATCCGCGGGTGGCATTAGTAAAAGCGATTGCCGCCTATAATACGCCCGCCATGTTTGGTGGCAGCATGCAAGTTGCCAAGACGCTCGCCAGCAACGCCATCGAACGGTTTAATCAACCTTGCGAAGACATTTGCTGGGGTGAGGCCGAAGCTTACACTTGGCGCGGACTCGCAAAACAGGAGTTAGGCGACACCCAAGGGGCGATTGAAGATTGGCAACAGGCGCTGCAAGTGGAAAAAGATTATGGTTGGGCTAAGTTTTTACTTCAGCAAAATCAGCAAATAAGTGCAAAATAACCCCTGAACAGGCAAAAGGATTGGCTGACGTTTGCGGCCAATCCTGCCATCGGTAGCCAGCTATTGGCCTTAGGCGAAGCGTTATGACTCAACACTCAGTGCAAATAGAACAAAAAATCGCATGGGTTTACCTGATAAACCTAGCGTTTTATCTGATCCCGTTGTTTGTCACGCCCTATCCGAGCTGGCAGATAGGGCTCATTTTAGCCGTACTGATTCCCTTTATTTACAGCTACTTTTGGGCCTATCGCTGCCATACTCGAGTGGCTTATCGACCAATCAGCGTCATGCTATTACTGGCGATTGCCATAACGCCCATCAATCCTGGCTCTATTTCTCTCTTTACCTTTGCCAGCTTCTTTATTGGCTTCTTCTATCCACTCAGAGTCAGCCTGCTAAGTTGGTTTGGAATTTTGGCTTTATTGTTCTTACTCAACCACTTTAGTCAGTTCAACAATCTGTATTTCCCACTGTATGGCTCGGCGTTAGTTTTCGGCGTTGGCATGCTGGGGATTGCCGAGCAAAAACGTTATCAGCACAGATTGAAGGAGCGGCAAAGCGCGCAGGAGATCAGCACCTTAGCGACCATGGTTGAACGGGAGCGCATCGCCAGAGACTTACACGATATCATGGGGCACAGCCTGTCATCGATTGCCCTAAAAGCTGAACTGGCGGAAAAACTGCTCGCCAAACAAGAATATCAATTAGCGACCACTCAGCTGCAGGAGCTAGGACAAATCGCTCGGGAGAGCTTGAGCCAAATTAGGCATACAGTCTCAGATTATAAACATAAAGGGCTGGCCAGCTGCGTCACTCAATTATGTCACTCCCTGAGGGACAAAGGCATCGCGGTGGAGCTGCTAGGCGAGTTACCCAAATTGTCCGCCAGAGCAGAGAGTCAACTCGGTTTAGTGTTAACTGAGCTGGTGAATAATATTCTGCGCCACAGTTGCGCCAGCCAATGCCGCATTCAGTTTCGCGAGCAGGCCAATAGCCTTATCGTCGACGTGCGAGATAATGCCCCAACAAGCCCTATTATCGAGGGTAACGGCCTAACAGGGATCCGCGAGCGGCTCGCTAGCCTTGGGGGACATTTAAGCTATGATCTTGAACAGGGATATGCCTTTAGCGTCAGTTTACCTTTGCAGGGAGCAACAGATTAATGCACATTCTTCTCGCGGAAGATCAGGCCATGGTGCGCGGCGCGCTCGCAGCACTATTAACCCTAGCGGGCGGTTTTACCATTACCCAAGCCAGCAATGGCGATGAAGCCTTAAACCTGCTGAAACAACAACATTTCGATCTACTGCTGACGGATATCGAAATGCCGGGAAGAACAGGTTTGGAGTTGGCAACTTGGCTTAAAGAACAGCATAGCCATACCAAAGTTGTCGTTATTACCACCTTTGGCCGCGCAGGTTATATAAAACGCGCCATTGAAGCAGGCGTGGGCGGCTTTTTACTGAAAGATGCGCCCTCGGAAACCTTAGTCCATGCCATTCAACAAGTGATTGCGGGTAAGCGGATTATCGATCCTGAGCTGGCAATCATGGCGATTGGCGATGTCGATCCCCTCAATGATAAAGAGCGCCGCGCCCTACGTTTTGCCAGTGAAGGCAAATCCACCGCCGAGATAGCCGAGATGCTGTTTATTGCCGAAGGCACGGTACGCAACTATTTATCCGAAGCCATTGCCAAACTAAATGCGAGCAACCGAATCGATGCCGCCCGCATCGCCAAGCAAAAAGGTTGGTTATAGCTCTGCTAGTTGTCATAAATGCAGTAAATGCGGTCGAATTTTCCTAAGGCTAAATCATCCCGGTGGATAATAAAATTCAACTGCATAGAATGCTCACTGTAGATGACTTTAAGTAGCACCAGATAATCTTCGGCATTGCCGCCTAACTCAGACGCGGCGTGCAGTTCGGGGGCTTTATAGCGGCTATCACCATGGCCATTAATGCTAGCGATACCATCGTAATACGGCAGCGGCTGCTCGGGGACGAGCAATGCCTGCAAGTTAGATGACTGCCACTCGGTATTAGCCCATTGCGATTGAGTGAGAATCTGACCGGGGATTAACCCGTGCTCGTTCAATTGTATCAGCTCATAGCCCTTGAGCTGATCTTGCCACTCTGGTACCAATTCATCATCCACAACCGCTAGGGCCTCCAGCACCATGGCTTGTTGCGGTTCTGATAGCGCTTGTAAACGGGCCTTGGCTAACCTTACTAAATGCGGGTTGTCACTATTAATCATGTCTGTGGCTATCATCTTTATGCTGGCAACTCCCTGAAGTTGATAAGCCTCTTCATACTCATAGTTTGCACATACAGCATCGTCGAACTTAAGTTCGGCAATCGCTTTCCCAGAGTTCAGTTGCAGATCTTCAGCGACATAATAAACATGGCCGCGAAGCATTTCCGAGAATCGCCAGCGCTCCAAAAAGAACAATAATCGCCCTTCTCGAGGCAAATAAGATTGAAACGCCTTCAGGTCGCTACAGTTGAGCTGTGCAATAAATTGCATGGGCACACGGAAGGCCTGCGCCGCCTCGTCCCAGTCCCAATCCTGCGACCAGCAATAATGCTCCTCGATATACTCGCGAGTGTGGTCGAATTCCTCAGCGTAAGCATCCAGCATCTCCAATCGCCCAACCAGAGTCACCGGATAATCCATGCCGACAGGCAAATCCGGCAATCCACCTAGTCGGCTGTTACCTAACTGGGCATAGTCTTCGTTTGCGCAGGGATAGAGGTCGACACTACTGCGAATAAACGCCGAGAGAACGTTGGCAAGCTTGGGGTCTTTAAACTGTGCCAGCTTTTGCTCGAGTAGCTGCTGACGAATGGGGGAATTTTCTGCTAACAACATATCCATATTAACCTCACTGCTCCAATATTGGCTTTTTATCATTTCTATCAAATATTTGCTATCGCTTAACCGCTCAAAATGCCAATGCTGTCACGCTAACGCTAACGCCTGAGTCAGCCGCTTGCGGCTCTAGCGGACAGCGATCCTGTGAATTGAAAACCCTTAGGCGAATTACTGCTACACTCAAATTCTGCGCAAAAAGATCAACAAAAGGATTTGTTTATGGCGATAGCCTGCGTGCATACCCGAGCCAGTTGCGGTGTTGAGGCTCCAGAAGTCATAGTGGAAGTGCATCTCAGTAATGGGCTGCCCGCCTTTAATCTGGTGGGCTTACCCGAAGCCTCGGTCAAAGAAGCGCGCGAGCGTGTACGCAGCGCCTTGATCAATGCGGGATTTGAATTCCCTATGCGCAGGATAACGGTTAATCTCGCGCCGGCGGACTTGCCTAAACAAGGGGGCCGTTACGATTTGCCCATCGCCATAGGCATTCTGGCGGCTTCGGAGCAAATCCCCGCCAGCAGCCTTAAAAATACCGAATTTGTCGGCGAGCTCGCGCTCTCGGGGCAGATTCGCCATTGCCAAGGGTTGCTGCCCGCCATCATTGCGGCTAAACGCCATAATAATCAGTTAATTCTTCCCTTAGAGAATCGCCACGATGCCGAGCTTGTGGGCTATCACGGGGTCTATTTTGCTTCCCATTTACAAAGCCTAGCCGCGTTTCTCCACGGACAAGCACCATTGCCTATGCTCGAACAACAGCTCGAATGGATTAGCGATGAGGCGCCAACCACCCAGCCTTGCCTGAGCGACGTCATAGGCCAGTATCAAGCTAAACAGGCCCTCGAAATCGCCGCGGCAGGAAACCATAATCTGTTGATGCTCGGTCCGCCGGGCACGGGTAAAACCATGTTAGCCAGCCGCATTATGGCGCTACTGCCCATACTCAATTACGAAGAGGCATTAGAGGTCGCCGCCATCCATTCGGTGGCGGGCATTAATATCAAACCGCAGGATTTTCTCAAGCGGCCATTTCGGGCGCCGCACCATACCAGTTCGTCCATCTCCTTGGTCGGCGGTGGCAGCATTCCTAAACCGGGGGAAATCTCCCTCGCCCATCGCGGCGTGTTATTTTTAGATGAAGTCGCCGAGTTTCCCCGTAAGGTGCTCGATTGCCTGCGTGAACCCATGGAAACGGGCGAAGTAGTGATCTCCCGCGCCGCCGCTAAGTTAACCTTTTTAAGCCGCTTTCAATTGATCGCCGCCATGAATCCCAGTCCCAGCGGCGATATTGAAGGAGCGAACCGCGCCACACCCGATCAGGTTCAGCGCTATCTCGCCAGACTCTCGGGGCCTTTTTTAGATAGGTTCGACCTCACCATCGAAGTCCCCAAACTCCCCGCAGGTACACTCACACAACCAACAAGTACCAGCGAAACCAGTGATGAAATCGCTAAACGAGTCAAACGCGCCCGCGATAGCCAACTCGCGCGAGCTGGCGTGCTCAACAGTGAACTCTCGGGAAAACAACTAAAACAATTCGGCGGCCTCAGCGACGCCGACTTAGGCTTTTTAGAGCAGAGTGTCGTCAAGCTTGGGTTATCCGTTCGCAGCTTTCATCGCATTCAACGTGTTGCCCGCACCATTGCCGACCTAGAGCAAGCGCCCAATACCGAACGGCGCCACCTCGCCCAAGCCTTAGGTTATCGCGCCATGGACAAACTATTAGCTCGCTTATCCCAGCAGTATTGAAGCCCAAAATGTTAACAAATGCCCCGACCAGCTGCCGTAAGATTGAGCCAAACGCCGACACCGAGTAACATAGGCCTCCAATTTTATCAGGAGGCACTAATGGGGACGCTGTTTTCACAATTAAAAGGCTGCATTGCCTTCTTAGGTTATGTGGTGAACACCTTGTTTTGGGTTATACCCATAGTGCTAGGTAGCCTGATAAAGCTTATCCCTGTGCCTCCATTGAGAACGGCCATCAGCTACTTTCTCGACTTTTGCGCGAGCGCCTGGATCAGCGTCAATGGCGTGATTGAACGTGTGCTGCACCCAGTCGACGTCGAACTCACGGGTGACACCCAGTTCTCGACCAAAGAATGGTATATGGTGATTGCTAACCATCAGTCCTGGGTAGATATTTTAATCCTGCAACGGGTGTTTAACCGCCGCATTCCCTTCCTGAAGTTCTTCCTCAAACAGGAACTGCTTTATGTACCAGTATTAGGACTGGCGTGGTGGGCATTGGACTTTCCCTTTATGCGCCGCTATAGCACGGCACAGCTGAAGAAAAATCCGAAGCTCAAGGGCAAAGATATTGAAATTACACGTAAAGCCTGCGCGAAATTTAAAACTAAACCCGTGAGTGTGATGAACTTTGTCGAAGGCACGCGTTTTACTAAGGCCAAACATAAAAAACAAAACTCACAGTTCCAACATCTATTAAAACCTAAAGCGGGTGGCATGGCCTTCGCGCTATCTGCGATGGGAGAACAGATCCACAAGTTAGTGGATGTCGCAATATACTACCCTGGCCCTGTCCCGAGCTTTTGGGACTACCTGACAGGTAAGCTGCCAAAGGTTAAAGTACACATTAAAGTGACCGATATTGCGCCAGGCATGCGTGGCGACTACATGAATGACCGTGATTTCAAAATTAGCTTCCAAGAACAATTGAACGACATTTGGCTCGCAAAAGATCAAGTGATCAGCCAACTGGCTGGCCAAGCGGACCAAGAAGTAAGGTAAAACCTCTATGTTGAATTTCCTTCCCGGCCCAGTGCTGTTTATTCTCAGTCTGAGCCTGCTGATCATTAACACCGCCCTTTGGGGAACCTTGGTTTGCCTCGGTGGTTTAGTGAAAATGCTGATGCCAGCTCAAAGTGCACGCAACGCAGTGACCGCACTGATGAACCGTTTTATGTGGGCATGGGCGAGCTGCAATGGTGGCATTTTATATTTGATTGCCAAAATTGAGTGGGACATCCAAGGCCTCGAAGGATTGGATAAAAACGGCTGGTACTTGTTAATCAGTAACCACCTCAGTGGCTTTGATATTGCCGCGCAGACCTACCTACTGCGTAACCATATCCCTATGCTGAAGTTCTTCCTTAAGAAAGAGCTGATCTATGTGCCTATTATGGGCCTAGGTTGCTGGGCGCTCGACATGCCCTTTATGGACAGAACCAGCCCGGCAAAACTCAAGAAAAATCCAAAGCTTAAGGGTAAGGATTTAGCGACCACTCGCCGCGCCTGTGAGAAATTTAAAAATATGCCCACCTCGATCATCAACTATGTTGAGGGCAGCCGTTTTACCGAAGACAAACGCCAGCGTCAGGATTCACCTTACCGCCATTTACTGCGTCCTAAGGCGGGCGGTATTGCCTTTACCCTGTCGGCCATGGGTGAGCAATTTACCAATCTGTTGGATGTGACCTTAGTGTATCCCGATGCACCGGATGATGTGTTATTCGGCGTGATGAACGGCAAAGTGCGTAAGATTGTGGTGCGAGTTCGCGCCTTACCTGTTCCCCAAGTCGATGCGACTCGCTACTTTGCCGAATCCGAATACCGCGTCGAGTTTCAGCGTTGGTTAAACCAAATTTGGGTCGAGAAGGACGAGCAAATCGATTCGCTGTTACTGCAACATCGACAGCTGACGGACAGCGCCACCAGCACCCACACTCAGCTTCACTAACGTAAAGTGAGTCGATAGCGGGTTAGGCTTACCTAGCCCGCTGATTCCGCCTCAAGCAGCGCCAGCCTTGTTGCCGCTTGCGCTAATTCCGTTTCATTAAACACACTCACACCCGCCGCCTGCAGTAATTCCGCCGTCATTCCCTGCCCTGCGATTAAACGTTTACTGAAAGTGCCATCATAAATATGTTGATTGCCACAGGAAGGACTGCGCGCCTTTAAAATCGCAATTTTAATACCTTGATCCTGAGCCAGAGCAAGCGCCTTTTGCGCCCCCAACCTAAAAGCTGCTGTTACATCTTCACCCTGCGCCGTTAGCACTACCTCGCCGACACGCTCGGCAGCAGGCCTTGGTGTAGCTAATCCGCCCGCGCATTCGGGACAAAACGCCACTATACGATCTTCTCGCTGCCATCGCTGCATCCACTCGTTTTGCAGCAAATTATGGCCACCGTCATAACGTACCGCCTGCCCGAGCAAACAACTGCTAATGAGGATTTTCTCCATCCTGTCCCCCTAATGCCTAAACCCCAAGAGCCTTAACTCTGTGAGTGCCGCCCCATACCTCCTTAGCATTGTACTCAATAAGTCGCAATGGGGTAAAAGCTGTGCTTGAACGGAGCTTCAGACATCACTCAACACTAAAATTGTCGACAATTATTAATTACAAAATAGAGAAGATAAAATTATCAAAATCAACTAAAAACAAAAATAACCAACAAATACAACATTTAATATAGTAAAAACCAGAAATATAGACTTACGTCTAAGTAAACATATTGTTGACAATAATCATTAGCGGGACTATTTTTTACCCATTGTCGACAATCCAGCAATCAACGAGTGATGCGCAGTATGTTGAAGCAAGAGACCATATTCCCAACAGATGACACCCCAAGCTCAGTGGCCCATGCCGCGACGAGCCCAACGAATAAGGTGAAATCCCTCGCCAGCGAAAAATCGTCGACCACCTTAGCCGATCAAATTTTGGTGCAAATACAAACCAGCATCATCAAGGGCGAACTGCCTGCGGGTAGTAAGATCAACGAGCAAGCTCTCGCCGAAAAATATGGCATCAGCCGCGGCCCGACCCGTGAAGCGCTACAAACCTTGGAAAGACAACGTCTCGTTGTCCGCGCGCCCCATGTAGGAGCCCGAGTAGCTCAACTCACAGTGAGCGAGTTAAACGATTTATATCAATTACGTAGCGTGCTCGAAGGCATGGCCTGCGAACTCGCCGCCAGCCGCATTACCCCAGAACAGCTGGCGAAGTTGCAAGACCTGCTCGCCGTGCAAGAAACCGCGCTGGCCAATGGCGATACCTATTTCCAAGAGGAAGGCGATGTCGACTTCCATTACCAAATCATCCAAGCCAGCGGCAATAAGCATCTGCAAGAAACCTTAATTGGTGGGCTTTACCACCTGCTGCGGATGTATCGCTATCAATGCACCAATAAGAACCGCCCAGTAAAAGCCATTGCCGAACACAGACGTATCGTCGAGGCCATCGCCCAGCGTGATGGTGAACTCGCCAGTCTGTTGATGCGTCGCCATATTGAGCAAGGCCGTAAAAATACCGAATTACGCTTGATTGAATTACAAGCTAACGCCGCCGCGAAAGAAACCTTAGCCAATATTAACTAAGGCGTTGCGGCCCATAAGCATCCAATGCTGAACACTCAGTACCCTAAATAGGATAAGGACAAGACCATGACCCAAAGCGCAGGATTACGTTTTCGCCAAGCTCTTGCTAACTCAAAACCGCTGCAAATCGTCGGCACCACCAATGCCTATTTCGCCCTGATGGCGGAGCAAACGGGTTTCCAGGCCCTGTATCTGTCGGGCGCAGGCGTAGCGAACGCCTCCTACGGTTTACCGGATTTAGGCATGACCTCGATGAACGACGTGCTGATCGATGCCGGTCGTATCACCTCTGCAACCCAACTGCCACTGCTGGTCGATATCGACACAGGTTGGGGCGGCGCTTTCAACATCGCCCGCACCATTAAAGAATTTGAAAAAGCAGGTGTTGCCGCGGTGCACATGGAAGACCAAGTGTCACAAAAGCGTTGTGGCCACAGACCCAACAAAGCGGTCGTCAGCACAGAGGAAATGGTTGACCGTATCAAGGCCGCCGTCGATGCCCGTACCGATCCTAACTTTGTGATCATGGCGCGTACCGATGCGGTTGCCGTAGAAGGTTTAGAAGCGGGTATCGAACGTGCAAAAGCCTATATCGCCGCGGGTGCCGATATGATTTTCGCCGAAGCCTTAACTGAGCTCGACCAATACCGTCACTTCAAGGCGCAGGTTAACGCACCAATTCTGGCGAACATGACCGAATTTGGCCAAACCCAATTGTTCAACAAAGAAGAACTTGCCGAAGCGGGCGCCGACATGGTGCTTTACCCACTCGGCACTTTCCGCGCCGCTAACCAAGCTGCACTGAAAGTGATGCAAGCGCTGATGAATGATGGCCATCAACGCAATGTCTTAGACACTATGCAGACCCGTGCGGATCTGTATAAGTACTTGGGCTACCACGCCTTTGAAGACAAGTTAGATCAATTGTTTAGCCAAGATAAGTAAAAGATAAGTACAGACCATGGACGTCAGTAGAAGCTTAGGCTTCGCGTTGTTACTGATACCCAGATGCGCGAGCCGTGACCTCAAATAACGGCTCACACATCACCGACACGCTGCAACCCTACATAAGGCCGAAACGAGTATTTCGCCAACATTATGCAGCTTTAACCAAAAAGCGAGACGGCCAATATTGAGCCGGTCTGCAATAACCATAGCGTTAACGGAAGGGAAGAATTATGTCAGACGCAAAAAAATTAAGTGGTGCAGGATTACGTGGCCAGAGCGCGGGTGAGACCGCATTAAGTACCGTAGGTGTATCGGGCAGCGGCCTGACCTACCGTGGTTACGATGTGAAGGACTTGGCCGAAAACGCCACCTTCGAAGAAGTCGCCCACCTCATCCTCTACGGTGAGCTGCCAACCACAGCACAACTCGAAGCATACAAGACCAAACTCAAGGGCATGCGCGGCCTGCCACAGGCATTAAAAGAAGTATTAGAGCGTATCCCTGCCGACGCCCATCCAATGGATGTCATGCGTACCGGTTGCTCTATGCTGGGTAACCTCGAAGCCGAGCACAGCTTTAGCGAGCAAAGCCAAATTGCCGATCGTTTACTGGCGGCCTTCCCATCGATCATCTGCTACTGGTATCGCTTTAGCCACGATGGTGTACGCATCGAAACCGAAACCAATGATGAGCAAATCGGTGCTCACTTCCTGCACCTGCTGCACGGCAAAGCCCCATCGGCGCTGCACGCTAAGGTAATGGACGTATCGTTAATTCTGTATGCAGAGCATGAGTTTAACGCTTCAACCTTTACCGCCCGTGTGTGTGCATCGACCCTGTCGGACATGCATTCCTGCGTCACTGGTGCTATCGGCTCACTGCGTGGTCCGCTACACGGCGGCGCTAACGAAGCGGCGATGGAACTGATCCAAGACATGAAAGACGAAGCCGATGCCCGCGATGTGCTCATGGGTAAACTCGAGCGTAAAGAGAAGATCATGGGCTTTGGTCACGCCATCTACCGTGAGTCAGACCCACGTAACGCCATCATCAAAGAATGGTCTGAAAAACTGGCCGCCGATTACGGCGATGATCGCCTCTACCGCGTATCGGTCGCCTGTGAAGCCCTAATGTGGGAACAGAAAAAACTCTTCTGTAACGCCGACTTCTTCCACGCCAGTGCTTACCACTTCATGGGCATTCCAACCAAGCTGTTTACCCCGATCTTCGTTTGTTCACGGGTAACAGGCTGGACGGCGCACGTGATGGAGCAGCGTTCAAACAACCGCATTATTCGTCCAAGTGCCGACTATGTGGGTGTAGCGCTACGTAAAGTCGTGCCGATTGCAGAGCGTTAATAACACAACAGGAACTGGCGCTAAGCGTCAGTTCCGCATGAGCTCTTTAGGTCTAACGCCTTAATAAAAGAGCCGAATTTACCCTATGTGGCTGCGATAGCGGCCACCGAAGTACAAATAGGTACGGACATTACCACTATGACCACAGCTATGAATCGCCTCTATCGCAAGCCCTTACCAGGCACAGCACTCGACTATTTCGATACCCGTGAAGCCGTTGAAGCCATCAGCCCCGGCGCCTACGCTAAACTACCCTACACCTCGCGTGTGTTAGCGGAAAACTTAGTGCGTCGCTGCGAGCCAGAGGCGCTAACCGCCTCACTAAAACAAATTATTGAATCTAAACAGGAACTGGATTTCCCATGGTTTCCTGCCCGCGTAGTGTGCCACGATATTTTGGGCCAAACCGCGCTGGTTGATCTTGCGGGTCTGCGTGATGCGATTGCCGCTAAGGGTGGCGATCCAGCGAAGGTGAACCCCGTTGTGCCAACTCAGCTAATTGTCGACCACTCGCTGGCGGTGGAATACGGCGGCTTCGATAAGGACGCCTTTGCGAAAAACCGCGCCATCGAAGACAGACGCAACGAAGACAGATTCCACTTTATCAACTGGACGCAAAAAGCCTTTAAAAACATTGATGTTATCCCACAGGGTAACGGCATCATGCACCAGATTAACCTAGAGCGTATGTCACCTGTGGTGCATGCGCGCGATGGCGTTGCCTTCCCAGATACCTTAGTGGGCACCGACAGTCACACACCACACGTAGATGCGCTGGGCGTTATCGCCATAGGTGTGGGTGGACTTGAAGCAGAAAGCGTGATGTTAGGTCGCGCCTCTTATATGCGTCTGCCCGACATTATCGGCGTTGAACTCACTGGCAAGCCTCAGCCAGGCATTACCGCCACCGATATCGTATTAGCCCTGACCGAATTCCTGCGTAAGGAAAAAGTGGTTTCTTCTTACCTTGAGTTCTTCGGCGAAGGCGCAGAGGCTCTAACACTTGGCGATCGCGCGACTATCTCTAACATGACGCCAGAATTTGGCGCCACCGCCGCCATGTTCTATATCGACCAACAGACGCTAGACTACTTAACCCTGACGGGTCGTAGCGATGAGCAAGTGAAGCTGGTTGAAACCTATGCCAAGACTACAGGTTTGTGGAGCGATGATCTCAAGCAGGCCGAGTACCCACGTACCCTGCATTTTGATCTGTCATCGGTAGTGCGTACCATTGCTGGCCCATCGAATCCCCATGCTCGCGTTCCGACTTCAGAACTGGCCGCGCGCGGCATCAGTGGCGTAGTTGAAAACGAGCCAGGCTTAATGCCAGATGGCGCCGTGATTATTGCGGCGATTACAAGCTGTACCAACACCAGTAACCCACGCAACGTAATTGCGGCGGGTCTGCTGGCACGTAACGCCAATGCTAAAGGCTTAAGCCGTAAATCTTGGGTGAAAACCTCACTCGCCCCCGGCTCTAAGGCGGTACAACTGTATTTAGAAGAAGCCAACTTGCTGCCAGAGCTGGAGTCATTAGGCTTTGGTATTGTCGGTTTTGCCTGCACCACCTGTAACGGTATGAGCGGCGCACTCGACCCGGTTATTCAGCAGGAAGTGATCGACCGCGATCTTTACGCCACCGCCGTATTATCCGGTAACCGTAACTTCGACGGCCGTATTCACCCCTACGCCAAACAAGCTTTCCTCGCATCGCCACCGTTAGTGGTGGCCTATGCGATCGCAGGTACCATTCGCTTCGATATCGAGAAGGATGTGTTAGGCCACGATAAAGACGGCAACCCAGTGCGCTTAATCGATATTTGGCCAACGGATGCCGAAATCGATGCCGTGATTGCAGCAAGCGTGAAGCCAGAGCAGTTCCGTAAGGTCTACGAGCCGATGTTCGACCTGAGCGTCGACTATGGCGATAAGGTCAGCCCACTGTACGACTGGCGCCCACAATCGACCTATATCCGCCGTCCTCCTTACTGGGAAGGCGCATTAGCGGGTGAACGCACCCTCAAGGGCATGCGCCCATTGGCCGTACTGGGTGACAACATCACCACCGACCATTTATCACCCTCGAACGCGATTATGATGGACAGCGCGGCGGGTGAATACCTGCACAAGATGGGTCTGCCAGAGGAAGACTTTAACTCCTACGCGACCCACAGGGGCGACCATCTAACGGCCCAACGTGCCACCTTCGCTAATCCCAAACTCAAAAACGAGATGGCGGTTGTCGATGGCAAGGTGAAACAAGGCTCACTGGCGCGTATCGAGCCAGAAGGCAAAGTGACCCGTATGTGGGAAGCCATTGAAACCTATATGGATCGCAAACAACCGCTGATCATTATCGCTGGCGCAGACTATGGTCAGGGTTCATCCCGTGACTGGGCGGCCAAGGGCGTGCGCTTAGCGGGCGTTGAGGCCATTGTCGCCGAAGGCTTCGAGCGTATTCACCGCACTAACCTAGTCGGCATGGGTGTATTACCGCTGGAGTTTAAGGCTGGCGAGAATCGCGCTACCTATGGCATAGATGGTACCGAAGTGTTTGACGTTTATGGTGAAATCGCGCCAAGAGCGGATCTCACTGTCGTGATTAGCCGTAAAAACGGCGAGCGCGTCGAAGTGCCAGTAACTTGCCGTTTAGATACCGCTGAAGAAGTGTCTATCTATTCTGCAGGCGGCGTGTTGCAGCGTTTTGCGCAGGACTTTTTAGAGTCGAACTTGAAGTAGCTTTCGCAAACAAATAACTCTCGCAAAACAAGTAACACTCGCACAAGGGGCGGCGACTCGAGACAAAGACGCCGCCTTTACGACTGACGCAAGCGTTTAACGAATCGCTATTCCCCTTGGAGTTAATAGCATGAGCAAGAATCCGTTTCCGCCCCAAATTAAAGTTGCCGCCACCTATATGCGCGGCGGCACCAGTAAAGGGGTGTTTTTCCGTTTACAGGACTTACCCGAAGCAGCCCAAGTACCCGGCCCAGCTCGAGATGCCCTGCTGCTGCGCGTGATTGGCAGCCCCGACCCCTATGGCAAGCAAATTGATGGCATGGGCGGCGCCACCTCAAGCACCAGTAAAACCGTTATCCTGTCGAAAAGCAGCCAAGCCGACCACGATGTCGACTATCTGTTCGGCCAAGTATCTATCGACAAACCCTTTGTCGATTGGAGCGGTAACTGCGGTAACTTAACCGCCGCCGTGGGCGCTTTTGCTATCAGTAATGGGCTGATTGACGCTACGCGCATCCCACAAAACGGCGTCTGCACAGTGCGTATTTGGCAGGCCAATATTGGCAAAACCATTATTGCCCACGTGCCGATTACCGATGGCATGGTGCAAGAGACTGGTGATTTTGAGCTGGATGGTGTGACCTTCCCCGCCGCCGAAGTGCAAATCGAATTTATGAACCCCGCCGCTGACGAAGACGGCGATGGTGGCAGCATGTTCCCCACGGGTAACTTAGTGGATGTGTTAGAAGTGCCTGGTGTTGGCAGCTTTAATGCGACCATGATTAACGCGGGAATTCCGACCATATTCATCAATGCCGAGGATTTAGGTTACACGGGCACTGAGCTGCAGGACGATATCAACAGCGATAATGCCGCTCTAGCGAAGTTTGAAACCATTCGTGCGCATGGCGCGGTGCGTATGGGACTTATCAAGCATATTGATGAAGCCGCATCACGCCAACATACCCCTAAGGTGGCCTTTGTTGCTAAGCCGAAAAACTATGTGTCATCCAGTGGAAAAGCCGTCGCGGCAGAGGAGATCGATCTGCTGGTACGCGCCCTCTCCATGGGCAAATTGCACCATGCGATGATGGGCACAGCCGCCGTGGCGATTGGTACAGCGGCGGCGATTCCCGGCACTTTAGTCAATCTCGCAGCAGGCGGTGGTGAGAAGGAAGCGGTACGTTTTGGCCACCCTTCAGGCACCCTTCGCGTCGGCGCTCAGGCCATGCAAACAAATGGCGAATGGACTGTCGTCAAAGCCATTATGAGCCGCAGCGCCCGCGTACTAATGGAAGGCTTTGTTCGCGTACCGGCGGCTTAAGCCAAGAAAAGCGTTCAACCAAAGACCTTGCTTCTCCCCCTTCCGGCAAGGTCTTTTTTTATTTCGTTATTAGGCAAATCCCAATATGTTGGCATTCGGTAAAAACTGCTAAACTCCCCCTCGATAGCAAGATAATCACAAGCCGCATTTTGCGTCCTGTAAATCCGTGAATATACTGATTATTCATTTGATATTTAGCTGAGCTCGCGTCTTTGTTGCACTATACGCGGCATCCCCAAGGTAAATGCACTATACCGCCCAGTTTTGGGTTAATGGGTTTTGATAGGGGTAACTTTGAGCCATCCAATCCTTAAACTTTTCTTCGCCGCGCTCTGTCTTCTTGGCTTATCTGGATCGCCGCTAACAGGCTTGGCATTACCCTTAAATGCGGCTAACACACAGCTGAAATTTGAACATATCCGCAGCGAAGAAGGCTTAAATCAAAATACCATTACCAGCCTGTTTATGGACAGCGCAGGCATGCTCTGGATTGGTACTCAGGATGGATTACACAGCTACAACGGTTACAATTTCAACCTCTTTATCCACTCGCCAAACGATCCTAAGAGCATTTCCGAAAGCTATGTATCAGACATTATTCAAGATGCACATGGCTATATTTGGGTTGGCACTTTTAGCCAAGGGATCAACCGTTTAGATTTAAAAACCGGCACCTTTGAACGCTTCGGTGTCGAGCAAGGCCTGACTGACCCTAGAGTCACTAAACTCAACATTGTCGGCAATACGCTGTGGATTGGTACGCAGGGCGGATTATTTTCGCTCTCCACCCGTACCAACAGAATTACCCAAGTGTCATTAGGGACGAGTATCGAACCCCAAATCACCAGCTTAGCCAATGTGGATAACACCTATTTGCTGGCGGGCACTAAGGCCAGTGGCACCTTTGCCGTAACGGCCAATACCATCACCCGACTCAATGTACCTCAGGATGTGGTCGCCTATCAGATCAAGGCGAATTCGACCCGCGCCATTACCTTGGCCCTTGGCAATCAGCTCTGGCACTATGATCTGGTATCACAGCAGGGACAAGTACTCTGGCAAACAGAGCATAATGTCCCTTACATCAAAGACTTTATCCAAACACCCCAAGGGCAGTTTTGGGTAGTGGGACCTGAGGCGGGTTTGATCCAGCTAGATCGTGAAGGTGAACATTTCGTCGCGGCCTACCATAAGTACGATACCAAGCGCCCCACGAGCATCAGCGAAAACAATATGCTTTGTCTGTTAGAGGACCCGTTTGGCAACCTATGGATTGGCGCGAGTTATTCGGGGCTGAATAAGATCAATACCCGTCGGCAGTATTTTCAGCATTTATCTGAATACTCAACAGAATTTCCCCTGCAAAGTAATAATATTCGCTCCATTTACCGCAGCCAAGATAACGCTCTATGGATAGGGACCGAAGGCGCAGGACTCAAGCGGCTCGCCTTCAATCACACTCAGTACGAGCATTACACTTCCTTTTTTGCCAACGCCTTAGGCCTAAAGACGCAAAACTTAAACCTGACCGTGCGCTCCATTGTTCAAGACCAGCAAGGCACGCTCTGGTTTGCCAGTAACTATGGGCTGGGCCGCCTAAGTTCTAGCGGTGACTTTAGTCTGTTAAAGGTTTCCGATAATCAAGATACCTCCACAGAAGCTAACCATATCCGTAGTTTAGCGCTAGATGACCACAACAGGCTGTGGGTTGCGACTACCCATGCCCTGTATCGAAAAGCCTCAGAGAATGATGAGTTTACGCCCGTCTCCATCACCAATATTGATAACTTTCACCCCGAGCAAAATATTCTGCTCACCCTAAGAGTGGATAACACCACACTGTGGATTGGCTCACTCAATGGTTTAGTTAAACTGGATATGCAAACGGGGAAAGGGGAAGCGTTTTACCACGACCCCCATGACAAAAATAGTATTATCAACAACCGTATTAGAGACATTTTAGTCGCCAGTAATGGCGACATCTGGTTTGCGACCCATGGCGGTATGAGCCGCTTATCGGCACAAGCCGACACTCCGATATTTAAGGATTATACCCGTGAGCAAGGTCTGCCCAGCGACACCATTTACGCCCTGCTGGAGGATGCCGATCATCATATTTGGTTTAGCAGTAATGCGGGTATCGGCAAGTTAAATCCCGTCAGTGGCAAAGTCATCAATTTTAACGAGCAAGAAGGCCTGCAGGCGCTCGAATTTAACGGTGGCGTGAAACTCAAAGATCAAGATGGCGACCTCTGGTTTGGCGGCATTAACGGAATCAATCGCTTTAATCCTAAAGCATTGCCCGACAAACGGGGCGAAGCCCGAGTCGCACTCACCGCCTATAAGATTGCCGGTGAAAAACACACCATCCTCGATCTTAGCCACCCGCCGCAAATCGTGATGAACTACACCGATCAATTGGTCAGCTTTGAGGTCACCTCGCTGGATTTTAGCTACACAGGCAAAAACCGTTTTAGCTACTACCTCGAGGGTTTCGATAACCAATGGCACGATTTACCCACGGGGAATGAAATCACTTTTACCAATATCGAACCAGGCCATTATGTACTGCATGTGCGACATTCCTTGGAGTACAACAACGAAGGTAATTATGCGTTGTTGGTCGATTTAAGTGTAAACGCCCCCTTCTACCGCACTCAATTTGCCTATGTGCTTTATGGGTTACTGGCATTAGCCTTATTGGTCATTATCTATCGGTGGCGTAAGCAAAAACGTAACCAACAACAAGAGTTTGAGACCAGCATCCGCGCCTCCGAAGAGCGGCTAAAATTGGCACTCTGGGCTTCGGGCGATGGCATGTGGGATTGGAATATCCAAGAACAGCAGGTCTATCGTACCCATACGGATATTCCGGTTTCCCAGTGGAGTAGCGACACACTGTTGCACGACAATGCCCACCCTGAGGATAGGGAGCGGTTTAAACAAGTCTTGACCGACCATCTACAGGGGCGCACACCATTTTTTGAAATGGAATATCGCATCGAGCATTCACCGGGTAACTGGCTGTGGATCCTTGAGCGCGGCAAAGTAGTCGAAACCAATGAGCTGGCCAGACCCGTGCGTATGACGGGCACCACCCGTAATATCACTTCGCGTAAGTTGATCGAAAATGAGCTAGTGCTCTCTTCTCAAGTGCTTAACAGCATGAACGAGGCCGTTGTGGTGGCAGGTTTGGACTATCGTATCCGTTCGGTAAACCCCGCCTTTAGCGCCATTACCGGATATTCGGAGCGGCAAATCAGCGATAAGTATTTAATTCACTTAGCCTACAGCCGACAACAGCGAGACCTCTTCAATGGCATTGAGCAGCAACTGCTGCGCCATAAACATTGGGCGGGTGAAATTTGGATCCGCAACAAGGCACGCAAGGCGATTCTAGTATGGCTTGAGATCAACCAAGTTATCGATGTGAAAGGGGAAACCAGTCACTTTGTGGCGGTGTTTACCGATATTACAGAGCGTAAAAAGGCCGAAGAGGATCTTCGCTTCCTCGCCAGCTTCGATACTCTGACAGGGCTGCCGAATCGTACCTTGTTCCAGGACAGGCTCAACCACGCTATATCTCAAGCCCATAGATCGAATAATATCGTCGCCCTGCTGTTTTTAGACCTCGACCGCTTTAAGCATATCAATGACTCCATGGGGCACCATATTGGCGATCTGCTGCTCAAAGCCGTGGCCCACAGGCTGCAAAATGCTGTTCGCGAAGGGGATACGGTGGCCCGTTTAGGCGGCGATGAATTTACCATTATTTTGGAAGGTGTGGCGAAAACCAAGGCGGCGACGCTGATCTCAGAGAAAGTGCTCAAAGCCTTTCAGGCGCCCTTCTTACTCGATGATAAGTCCCTGACTATCTCAACCTCGATTGGTATCAGCCTGTATCCCAACGATGCGGAAGATGTGGATTCACTGATTAAGTTTGCCGACACCGCCATGTACCACGCCAAGGCGCTCGGGCGAAATAACTTTCAGTTTTATACCAATAAACTCAATGAGATGGCAACGCGCCATGTGCAACTTGAGGCAGGGCTTAAACAGGCCATCTCACGCAATGAGTTAAGCTTGGTGTATCAGCCCAAGTTTTGTTTACGCAATGGCTCACTCACAGGGCTTGAGGCGTTGCTGCGCTGGCATCATGCCGAACTAGGCCCAATCTCGCCCGCCGAGTTTATTCCGCTGGCGGAGGAAACCGGCATCATTAACCAAATTGGCCATTGGGTGATCAACCACGCTTGCCAGCAACTCGCTGAGTGGAATGAGCTAGGTTTTGGCGATATCAGCATGGCGGTGAACCTTTCGGCAAGGCAGTTGAAGGCCGATATTATCTCGACCATCGAAGTGGCTCTCGCGGTATCAGGTTTACCCGCCAAGGCGCTCGAGCTGGAATTAACCGAGTCGATGATCATGGGTAATCCGCAGGAGTCGGTTAATATCCTCTCTAAACTCAAGGCACTAGGATTAACCATCGCCGTGGATGATTTTGGTACTGGTTACTCTAGCTTGAGTTATCTTAAACGTTTCCCTATCGACACCTTAAAAATCGACCGTGAGTTTGTGCGCGACATTACCAACGACCCCGACGATGCAGCCATTACCAGCGCGATTATCGCCCTCGCCCACAGCCTAGAGTTAAATGTGGTGGCGGAAGGGGTAGAAACCCAAGAGCAGCTGAACTTCTTGGCGCTACAAGGCTGCGATCAGGTACAGGGCTTCCTGCTGAGTAAGCCACTCAGTGCTCAGGATTGCTTAGCGCTGTTGCAACAACGGATAAAATAAAATCAGATAAAAAAATAAGGCTCCCTAAAGGAGCCTTATTTCATTGAATCATTTAATGATTAAGGTGCGACACGCTCAACACGTTTCACCCAGCCATCCGGGCCTTGGATATGGCCTTTCTGGATATCGGTGTACAACTTGTAGATGCGTTGAATATGCTCACCCACTTCACCGTTGCCCACGGTCACCACTCGGCCATCTTCAAAAATATAGGAACCGACAGCAGATACCACGGCAGCTGTACCAAAACCACCCGCTTCGATAATCTCACCAGATTCGATATCGGCGATAAACTTATCCAGCATAACAGTCTCTTGGCGCACTTCGCAGCCGAGTAACTCACCCAACTCCATAATGGATTGCGAGGTAATGGATTTTAAGATGGTATCGGTGAAGGTTGGGATGATCACTGTGCCATCTTTCAGAATGTGGAAGTGGTTCATGGCGCCCGCTTCTTCAATCTGTTGGTTGTTCGCATCTAAATACAGCACCTGTGATGCACCAAACTGCGCGGCAGCCTTACCGGCACGCAATGAGGCAGCATAGTTACCCGCCGCTTTAGAGGCGCCAGTACCACCCGATACGGCGCGATGGTAAGTCTTGCTGATCAGCAGACGAATACCTTTATTCACACCCGCCGCATAGTAAGCACCACTTGGGCTTAACACCACGCAGAATGTGTAGCGCGTACTTGGACTCACAGACAGACGGTCTTCGGTCGCAAAAATAAAGGGGCGAATGTATAAACAGGCACCTTCTTGCATCGGGAACCAGAGACGGTCTACGTCGATCAAGGCGTTGATCGCATCGATTTGCATCTGCTCATCGATATTAGGAATACAGACAATATCCGCGGAACGATTCATACGCTCGGCGTTTTTGTTGATACGGAAAGTGTAAATTTCGCCATCTTCATGCATAAAGGCCTTGGCGCCTTCGAAGATTGACTGACCATAATGCAGGGCCATCGCACCCGGCGCCATTTCAAACGGACCGTAGGGCACAATACGTGGATCGCGCCATTCACCATCGCGATAATCCATTAAAAACATATGATCGGTTCTGAGGCTACCGAAGCCCACATTTCCTTCGGGCTTGAATTGCTCAGTACGGCGTTCGGACGCAGGTTTTAAATCGTATTTTATTTCCATCGCATACCACCTTGATTACTGAACAAGCAGACTAGGTAGCGGCAGGAATAAAGTCAATAGGTGAGATTCATCTAAAAGTCTTAGCCGATAAAATAAGCGGTTAAAAAGATGTCTTAACAACTTGCCGTTAGGGCAAATCGCTTCATTTACCTCCCCTTATTGACTTTGGATTTCGTCATGCGGCGCCTCAAGCCAGCCGCCCACGGCTTGTATAGGTTCTTCATTTAGCGTTAACCAGGCCACCCAAGCCAAACGGGGCGCACTAAACGCTGATGCGGGAATGGCATCGAGGGATTGGGTAAACTGCAGCGTAGGGTCTTTGGCATGCTCAAGCACACTCCTCGCGGGCAAAGATTGCAAACTCAGCACCACAAAATCATGGGGTAATTGCCTATGGCGATTCTCGCCGCGTTTTATCTCAGTCGTAAAACCCGAGCCGACCAACGCCAAATGCAAACGTGTTCGATACAAGTCTTTATCCTGTGCCCAAGTGGGCTGCGGCTCAAAACTCGCCTCAAGCTGCTGGTTGGCGATACTCAACTTAAGCATCCCCACCTCAGGTTGAGGCATAGCAAAGATCCCATCTAACTCACCCGAGAACCAACCACGCCACTCCTTAGCATTAATCACAAACTGCGGTGTATACACTTGCCGCGTATGCTTTTGGTTTAAATGTTGATATTGGCGCTCACTGAAAGCCCTTTGGCCAAAAATATCCTTCCATCCTAGGTAATCCCAATAAGTCACATGAAAGACTAACGGAAAATATTTCTGCCATAGGTCGGTCTTATTAAACTGCTCAGATAACCAAGCCTCGGCGGGTGGACAACTACTGCAGCCCTGTGACGTATAAAGTTCGATAATATAAGGGCGGGTCACGGCACTCTGCGCTTGAAAGGGCGTCAACGACTGAGCAAACACGGGTTGCAACAGCGGCCAGAACAAGATGCTCACTAATAGGATTCGTTTCATTATTTCTCCTCTCTTATACCAATCGTATTAATAGAGAAGAAGACCTTGAATCGCATCCAAATCATTCACACTAGAGGAAAGATGATGTCTGACTACAAAATGATCCCCTGTGCCCACTACGATTACCTTGAGCTGGCCTGTATGCACGGCTATCACCTCGACATTGAGTTGCAGGACGGCAGTCTGTGCCAAGCACGGGCAATCACGACCCAGACCCACGCCGATAAGACTGAATGGCTAGTCGTCGAACATCAAGCGGGCCAGCAAACACTGAGACTAGATAACATTATCGCCATCACGCCCACTGATCCCCATGCCAGTTTTGGCCGTGTTATGATTGCGAGCCAGTAGTAATGGAGCATAAACAAATGACAAGGATGATACTGTTGCTGGAATTAGGTGATTGGACTGGCGGCAATCATGGTCAGTCCCCCTACTTGGTGGAGTTTGATAGCGAGCGACTCGATTCCCCCTTTGACGTTAGCGAAGGTTGGGGACATGGATTAGGCGGCAGCTGTTATTCGTTGGCACGGTTTGTTGAAACTGAACATTATACTCAACTCAAGCACCACGCATCTTGGGCCGCGACCATCATAGAGCAAGGTTTACCAACGCTGGATATAGAGGCCATCGCTCAAGGCTTACTGGCGCAGTATCCCTCGCACCGCCCCAATATTCCGGCGAACTTAGCCCGCTATTTCTAACTGAAGATCTTGCTCTAGCTAATGATCGCGTTCTAATTGAAGATCGCGTGGCGTAGCCTTGTTACGGTAGATATGCCGCAGCATTTAAGGCAGCAATGGTTGAGGGCGAGTAAAGCCAAGTTCGACTTAGCTTTACTGCTAACTTAGATTAGAAGCGAGTTACGCCTTAGCGACTGCGGCAATCACAGAAACTTCAACCAGATATTCTGGCTCGGCAATGGCCGCCTGCACACAAGCACGGGCAGGCGCATGACCCTGTGGCACCCAAGCATCCCAAACCGCATTCATGGCATCGTAGTCATTCATATCCTTTAGATAGATAGTGGCTGACAACAAGTGTTCCCGAGAACTGCCCGCCTGCGCTAACAGAGTGTCGACTTCCTCTAGCATAGTCGTCGTTTGTTCGGTGATGTTTTGATACTTATCCTTCGCCACTTGGCCACATAAGTACACTGTGCCTTGGTGGATCACTATGCTGCTCATACGTGTACCAACATCTAAACGGGTAATGCTCATAGGGATAATCTCTTAAATCAAATGGTTAATTCTACGGGCATTCTACCCCGAAAGGCTCAGTTTGTCTGCGAACGAGCGCTCAGCCAAGGTGGATAAAAGCGTGTCATTAAGGCCAATAACCCTAACGCAGTGCCTATGACCCCAAACCACACGAACAGGGTTGCAACCGATAAGTTAACTAACTGAAATCCCACTAATGCCGCACCAGCTCCGATTAATGCAAACGGCAGTTGAGTCACCACATGGTCATGGGGTAAACAGCCTGAACTCGTCGCGCTCAGCACGCTAGTATCGGAAATCGGCGAGCAATGATCGCCAAACACAGAGCCCGCCATCACCGCACTCAATACAGGTAACAACAAGCTGGCATCCATGTTATGGGCAATTTCCCCACCGATGGGGATCATAATCGCAAAGGTGCCCCAGCTTGAGCCTGTGGCAAAGGCCATAATAGCGCAGAGTAGAAACATCCCCGCCACCAGCAGACTCGAGGATAAGTACAATTTAGCCCAAGCCGCCAACAAGCTCGCCACGCCCAGATCTTGGATCACCGCGCCTATCATCCAAGTACAGAGTAAAATCGCGATGGCAAAAGCAATCATCCGCACGCCATGCACTAAGTCCGCCAGCAGTTTCCCTATGCTTCGGCCCGACAACATCAACAACACTAGCGTGACTAAGGTCGATAACAGACAAGCATCGCGCATCGCTGCGCCAATATCGGCTTTAGCTAACCAGGCCGAAACATCCCATGACGGCACCTGCTGCGCGCCAGACCAGAGAGTTAAACCGACAGAGGCGCACAGTAAGGTCAGCATGGGAATCGCAAGTAACCAAGGATTGCCTTGGGAGGGAGTTAAACTTGGCTCAACGGGATCTGCCGCCAATAGCGCATTCTCGATGGGGCGAAATCCCATCCCAAACCAAGCCACAATCAGCGACAAGCCTAAGGTGGTTATCGCATAAAAATTGAATAAGGCGACGTCGATAAAGGCCTCAAGGGCAGAAACGGGTAAAAAGCTGAGTCCCGCCAAGAGCGCCATCACATAGGGTCCCCAGCTAGAAAAAGGTAAGAGCGAACAGAGCGGCGATGCATTAGAGTCAACTAAATAGGCCAACTGCGTCTGACGGATGCCATAACGCTGGCTCAGAGGTTGGCACACATGCCCCACGGCGAGGCAACTAAAAATACCATCGATAAAGACTAGCCAGCCCAACAGCACCACACCAATACGCGCCTGTCGCCCCGTGCGAATGCGTCGATATAGCCAATCACCAAATTGCTCTACCGCACCGCTTCTGGCAAGGAGCTGCGTCATGCTGCCCAGCAGCAACATGGCCATCAGCACATTTAAATGCCACCACTGCCAAGCGCCTTGGCTGTAAAACTGCTTAGCGCCTATCTCCAAGAGATAGCCCAAGCTTTGCCCTATATCGAAGTGAGCAATGATTAAGGCGCCCGAGAGGATACCGACACCCAGCGCCACTAAGGTACGCCGCAGCCATAGGGCTAACACTAGGGTTAATAACAGGGGAAGTATCGCAAGCAGATTCGGCGACATGGGCCTTTCCGATAATAAATAAACCCAAGAATACTAACGAGTTAGTAACAAATGCAAAAAAACTTAAATTCGTACGCGGTTATCGGGCATTTTTTAACCAAACGACAAAGACTGCTATTCCTTATGCTATTGGCACTGCTAGAATCACAGTCCCATCCAGAAACTATAGGACTCTCCAGATGAGCCTTGAATTACTGTCCAAACTGGAAACCAAGATCCAGGCTACACTCGAAACTATCGAGCTTCTAAAAATGGAGCTAGAGGAAGAGAAGCAAAAGACGTCGACCTTGAGTGAGCAAAATCAACAATTATCTGAGCAAAACCAACAACTGCAACAAGAACTCGCTTCTTGGAACGACAAAGTCACCGGACTTGTTGGCCTGCTCAACAGTGAAATCTAAGCTGTTTTAGTTTGATGATTCTGCGATTCAATCAGTTCGTTCAGCTCTAAGATAGCCTGCTTCACTTTTGGCAGGCTTTTTCTTGGCAATAAAAAACGCCCCTTTTCAAATTCTAATCGACCTAAGTCTTTAACCCATATCACGCCAGTAAGAAAAATACGCGCATGCTTTGCAATAAGCTTCGGTGCGTATACAGGGAAAACTCTCATACAACCCCCTACAGCATTCTTGTTATTGATTACAGTTGTTTGACAGAAGCATTACCTATTGAGTTTCATCCCTGATAGATTTTTTTCAATATTTACAATAAAATTAATGTAACTGCATGATTTTTAATTAGAAATAACAAAGAAATCATAAAAACACTTAACAGTCAATTTTTTGACTATTGACATTATTTTGACGCCAAACTAGACTTATCCACGTTACTCAGGGTAAAAATGAGTCATATGACTCAAGTCCGTACTCTCCATTATCGGAAGTACGGTTTTTTTTTGCCAAATTTCCACCGCTAGTAGAGTTTTCAGATTCATATTGCCCGCATTTGCCTACTGCCGTGTTTCTGCAAACGTCCGTGCAACATAGTAATTATCTATAAACGGACGTTAATCAGCAGAAAGCCTGCCAAGCATGAACACTCCTTGGTATCAGATACGAATATTTCGAAGTTCTGGTTCAACTATTTGCGACTATGTTGCGCAAACCAATAAAAAAGGAGCGCTAGGCTCCTTTAATTTTATGCTCGCAGTATCAATCAGTTAGATTACAAAATGATGATAAAACAGCGGCAATCGGGTGATCATTACTGTTTCTTAGCTAAATAATAAGCGATATCTAACAGCTCATCGTAAGACTTGATCGCACCCGTTTCGACGCGGTACTTGCCATTCACCACTAATGCAGGCACACCTGAAATCTTCGCGTTTTCAGTATCACGCTTCATCTTCGCCATTTGCGCTTTCACCATAAAGGAGTCAGCCGCCGCATCGAAGGCTTTGCCGTCTACGCCGTTAGCCACGAACAAGGCGCGCACGTCATCACGGTTAGTGAAGTGTTGTTTCTTCTCATGGATGGCTGAAAATAGAGCCGCATCCATTTTATCGTCCACATTCAGTTGGTGCGCTACCGCAAAGGCGCGTGACATTTCTACGCCCATTTCCTTACCGATAAAGTCAACGTGGGCTTGGTTAAATGCCACACCTTCTGGCTTCTCAGCCAAAATTTTAGGCACTACAGTTTTAGAGAAGTTGAAGCAATGTGGGCAATAGAAAGAGAAAAACTCGGTGATTTCAGGCTTAGCTGTCGCTGGGCCGTCGTTAATCACTGTGTAGTGTACGCCTTCTTTGTACTCAACTGCCGATACAGTTAATGGAGCCAATAACAGCGCTACCACCATAAGTAATGCTTTTTTCATGAATTTTCCTTAAATCAATTTTCAAAACTAGCTGGAGCCTAACATATTTCATTTTTTGAGTGTAACTCAAGCCAAGAGTTCAATCGGTTTGGGCTAAGAGGTGCGTAATTCCACCCTGTTCACACATTTAGTAGGGGATCAGGCTCAGCGGCGGTTCATCGAGTGCCGCGAGTTGCTCCTTAAAGGCTAAGATCTGCTGCTCCCAATACTTTTCATCCCCAAACCAGGGGAAATGCATAGGGAAAGCAGGATCTTGCCAACGCCTGCCAATCCAAGCGTTATAGTGCACCATCCGTAATGCGCGTAGGGGTTCAATCAGCGCCAACTGCCGAGTATCGAACTCACAAAACTCTTCATAAGCCTCGAGTAATACCTCGAGTTGCAGTTGCTGCTGCGCTCTATCGCCCGTCAGCATCATCCATAAATCTTGAATAGCCGGTCCCATACGGGCATCGTCTAAATCCACAAACCCCGGCCCATCGGGTGTCCAAAGAATATTCCCCGGATGTAAGTCCCCATGCAGACGAATGGGCGTAAAAGCTTGCTGCGCCCAACGCTGATTCACCTTAGCCAACACTTGCTCCACCACGGTAAAAAACGCGGGGCGTAGTGTGTTTGGTACTAAGTCTGACTGCTTTAACCAGGCTAAAGGTTCATCGCCTAAAATCTGCGGATTTAGCGGCTCACGGGCCTTAAATGTCGACTGGGCACCGTACTGGTGTATACGGCCGATAAAACGCCCAACAAATTCCAACTGCTCTAAGTTATCCACTTCGAAGGGGCGACCGCCGATGGAGGGAAACAGTGCAAACCGAAAGTCGTGGAAATGATGCAAGGTCTGCCCTTGCACACATGCGGGCACCGCCATCGGGATTTCCTGCTCGGCAAGCGCGATGGCATAGTCGTGTTCTTCTTGGATCTGTGCATCGGTCCAACGATCGGGGCGATAAAACTTCACCACATAGCGTTGCCCTTCATCGCTGCGAAATTGATACACGCGATTTTCGTAGCTATTGAGCGCGAGTAGGCCTGTCTCTGGATACACCCCAAGACTCTCGATCGCATCTAAAATCAAATCCGGCGTTAAGGCCTGAAAGTCAAAGGCTGCGCCCGAATGCATATCATCAACAGCACCCTGAGATGGAACTAACTTATCTTGGCTCATTGCGACTCTCTCATATATAGGACTTTAACAGTGTGGCAAGGTATTCCAATACCTCAAAATCAGCCTCACGCTCCACACTCAGCCAACAGATATTGCCGTAAAACTCATAATTGAGCCAAAGCGAGGTGCCCTCAAACTCCAATAACCATTGATGGCGATCCGCGCCCCATTGGCGCTCGCGCACTCGGCAATCTAAGGCGTGGGCTAATGGTTCGGCAAAGGCCTCGAAATGATCAAAATCGATATCGCCGCTCACACTTAAGCTTAACGCGGCTCTATCTAACTGAATGGCTTCTAATTGCATTTTTACTTCCATCAACTGCTGCACGACATAATCAGCCCTTGTCCCCAATCGGGTGGACGCTTGGCCAGATCTTCGTGCTCAACTTGTTCGGCGAACGGCTGGCGCAATACTTGGTGTAGACGCTCTAGCGGCGCCAGATTGCCCTCCTCCACGGCAATAATGGCCTCCTGAGCCAAATAATTGCGTAGGATGTATTTGGGATTAACGCTATTACACGCCTGCTGCCAGGCCTCAACGTCGGTAACTTTACCCAACCGCGCCTGATATGCCTGATACCAAGCATCAAATTCATTAAGGTCGATAAAATCATCCCGTAGCGAAGAGTGCGCACTACTCGGGTCAAGCTGACCGAAGCGGCGCCAGGTGTTGCTGTAATCCAGCTGATTTTTCTCCATCAGCACGGTAAAGCGGCCAATCAGTTCTAAGTCCTGCTGATCCTGCTCGGCAGTCGAATCCGCTCGCTCAGCCAGCCCTAACTTAGTGCGCATCAGCATCAAATAATGCTGCACTAGCGCATGTTGATATTGATTCAAGGAGGCAATTAAATCATCGGACGGGATCACTGGTGTCAACGCCTGCGCTAAACGTTGCAGGTTCCACAGGCCAATGCCGGGCTGCTGACCAAAGGCGTAACGCCCTTCTGGGTCGGAATGATTGCAAATAAAGTCTTCTTGGAAGGTATCGAGGAAGGCAAACGGGCCAAAATCGAAACTGTCCCCCAGAATCGACATATTGTCGGTATTCATCACCCCATGGGCAAAGCCGATAGCCTGCCAATGGGCGATGAGCTTAGCGGTATCTTGCACTACCTGCAAAAACCACGCTTTATAGCCCGCCAGATCGCAGCTCAAATGCGGATAATGCTGCTTCAAGGTAAAGTTGAGTAACTGCGTGAGCTTATCGGCTTGACCACGCTCGCTATGGCAGAAAAATTCGAAATGACCGAAACGGATATGGCTACGTGCCAAACGTACGGTAATGGCTGCGGTTTCTTGGCTCTCACGCCAGACGGGCATATCAGAGCCGATCACCGCCAAGGCTCGGGTCGTCGGCACGCCTAAATGATGCAGCGCTTCGGAGACAAGAAACTCCCGCACCGCTGAGCGCATTACGGCTCTACCATCGCCATGGCGAGAATAAGGTGTCGGCCCGCCGCCTTTGAGTGCCACATCCCATGCACCTTGGGGGCCTAATACCTCACCCAAAATAATCGAGCGACCATCACCTAATCTGGGCGTGTAACCACCAAACTGATGGCCACTGTACACCTGCGCATAATAACTTGCGCCCTCAATGGCCTCGTTACCCGATAATCCCTGCAATAAGGCATTAGTAGGCTGCTGTAAGTCGATTAATTTGGCGGCATCCTCACTCCACGCCAGCCAATGGGGATTGCTTATCCCCAGCGGATAAACTTGAGAGTAAAACTCAGGCAATTGGGTAAAAAAATCCTGTTTGAACTTCATCAATGCTTTCCCTATTGAACGAGCTGCTTACATACGAGTACGGACTTGTCGTTAAGCTCACACTGTTGGCCGCATTGATAGACGCCGGCGCCGCTGGCCTCGAAGCCACTGACACCCGATCCGGTTAAGCGTTGTAATCCTTGGGCTTTGCGCTGGCACTGCTCGAGAGTGTCGTAATAACCATTGATATCATCGGTTTGTAATGGCGTCGTTGGCAGTGAGGTCGCCGCAGGATAATAAAATAGCGTCCATTCGGGGGTTTTAGTGCAGCCACTCAACCCAAGGCTGAGGCTGGCAAATAAGATGGCCAAGGATAATTTCATTTTGCCGATTCGGTTAAAACAGCTCGCAACATACTTCATAAAAATAGCCCATAAAAAAAGCGAACCTTAGTTCGCCTTTTGCGCGGTAAGTATCAGGATTCTACACGGCTTTACCCGGTTAAATAACCGCTTTTCGGCTAAGGGTATCTCAAGTGCATTGTTAATCGCGTTTGAGCACCAAAGCCTGAGTTCTATTCTCGCGGTCAGACAACGACCTTAGGCCGTCGCCGCTTTCGTCTGCGCCTTCTCGATACGGCTAATTCGTCCTTCAAACCCCGTCACAGTGCCATCGGTTAAACCAAGTTTGATCGCCTCTTGGCAGAGTGCAATCGCTTTATCAAAGTCTTGGGTATCGTTTAGCAAAGTCGCGAGCTGCATAAAACCTGGGGTTTTAAGCTCAAGCTCTTTGGGCTTTTCGGTATTCGCACTGTGGAATAACGCAAGATACAGCCCATGTAGCGCTGCGCCATAGGCTAAATATTCCGTCGATTTGCGCTGCTTGTAGCACTCTGCAATCACGTTTTGTAAGGCGTTATAGCGAGCCAAGGCAGTCTCTGCACCTTGGTATTCTTCTACCGCGCGCGCTAGAGTCACATTCGCCCATGAACCAAGTGCAGCAAGCGACTCGTCTTTCGCCAAACGATTGCTCGCCACCTCTGGTGAACTCTCAGCGCTCTCTTTAGCCTTAACGGGCGTATCGACAGTTTCCGACTCTTTTTTGACCTCACTCGCATGGGTGACCAAAGTGTCATCCTCAGGGATTGCAGAGTCTTTATTGACATCCGCAGCATGAGTATCGGCAAGGATAATCACATTCTCGTCATGGGTTGCTGCGGGGATTTCAACGTCGATAATATCTTCGCTCAGCTCAACGCGGCTCGCCGGCTCAACGTCCCTTGGCATTAATTCAACCTCGGGCGCTTTGGCCGCAGCAGCGGCTTCTGACTCGTTCGTCGCAGAAGGAGCAAGGTCAGGCGTAGGTTCAGCCTCATCGGGCGAAGCGCTTGTATCCCTTGTCTTTTCGGTTGATTTCTTCGCCATCATTGCCTCTTGTTCTTCCTTCGCCAAGCGCTGGGCACGACGAAATAAAAACACTCCGATAGCGATCAGTATAAAAACGACAACGACCTTCATTCTTCTTCACCTTTAATGGCTGCTTCCCATCAGAAGCAATTGCAGTTGGCTTGCCAGGACGACTCAAGGGCCTGAAGCTGGCAAGGGATTCTGTCCAAAAGTTGAGCAGAGATTAACCGCTATTAAAGTCCATAGTGTCTGTGTAAATCAAGTATTTATGCCGTTTTATCCGATCTTGCACGCAAATCGATAGGCGCAATTCGGCTAGACTGTTAGGGTTTATGACCATTTGCAAAATTAAGGAAAGCCTAATGCAAAACATTCTGATCGTTGCCCACGCCAGCCCCTATGGCACAGAAAAACTCTTCAATAGCCTGCGTATCGCTTTGGCACTGAAGGACCAAACAGAGCAACAAGTTGATTTGAAAATCTTTTTAATGTCAGATGCGGTGTTTGGCGCCCTTAAGCATCAAACGACTCCAGACCTCAGTTACAACCTACAACAGATGTTTGAGATCCTAAGCGCTCAGCAAGTCCCTATTTTACTCTGTAAAACCTGCGCCCAAGCGCGGGGCGTTAACCCCGAAATGCTGCTCGAAGGCGCACAAATAGGCACTCTGCAGGATCTCACCCGCTGGACGCTGGCCGCCGATAAGGTGATGCATATTTAAAGTCTCATTTTGTGCGCATCTTCATAAATTGACACTTCAGTTTTGAACAAGCCCGCGCCGCTGCTTATGATGGGATTATCCGAGTGACAGACTAAGGTATTCCCATGGACTCAGCGGCCCTACTTACAGGTAAACTGCGCTACGAGCATGAAACCATTAGCGCAATGACGAAGATCTATTGCAAAACTAAGCACCAAGGCCAAACGGCATCCGGCCTGTGTGAAGAATGTTTAGCGCTGCTAGAATATGCCGCCGTTCGCCTCGATCGCTGCCCCTACGGACAAGATAAACCCACCTGCAATAAATGCCCTGTGCACTGCTATAAACCAGCACAAAAGGCGCAGGTCAAAGAGATCATGATTTTCGCCGGCCCACGAATGCTGTTACCGCATCCCATTCGCGCAATCAAACACTTACTGGCGGAGCGTCAGCCGGTTCCCGCATCTGTGCCAGAGGCGGCCTCTAATCGTCATCAACGCATCGCAATTTCACAGAAAAACCTTTAGTAACACTTTTGCGCCTCGAAATTCCCTGTTATAACAGGGCGTCGAGGTGTTAAAAATGAACGAGTTTAATACGTTTTTTGCTCAAGCCTATTGGTGGTTATCCCTTTTTGGTGGCTTACATTGCCTCGCGTTAGCTATTTATATTCGCTACTTCTACCACTCCAACAATAATCAAAGACTGCTCGCGGGTTTCTTAAGCCTTGTTGGCCTGTATTTCCTGACGGGCATGCTCAACCGAGATAACACCCCCATCCCAATCCATGTGTTATTTAACCTGATCACCCCGATTTATTTTTTACTCATGCCGCTGCTCTACCTCTACTGCAAACGCAGCCTAGAGCAAAGCACTGAGCCTGTGGGATTCTCACGGCATTATTGGCTAGCATTGATCACACTGTTTCTCGCCATGCTGGATATAGTCGTACGGCTAAACTTGCACAAAAATGCCCTTTGGTTTCAGGCAGAATTTTTTAAGCATCGCCAAGATATCGACCTCAGCCACTGGAGCCTTGCCTTGCCTCTGTTGCTGTTTATCCAAACGGCGATCTATTTTTTTGCACTCTGGCGACTGTTCCAACGACATAAGCTTCGCCAACAACAGCGTAACGAGGCACCGCAGCAAACCTTAAAGCTGATCCGTTTTCGCTGGTTGTTCGGCCTGACCTTGGCCATGCTATTTAACTGGCTGTTAAGGGTATTTGTGGTGGTGCTTCCCTTTTATCTTGGAGATTCGCTCTCGACCCTATCCCATGCGCTGCCACGCTTAAGCCTGCTGCTAAGCTTTTACCTACTGGCGGCATACGGCCTGAAGCAAATCACCCGCACCGCCTATCTCAAGGGACATATGTCAGCCCCTCAGCCAAAGGCGGAGCCTCAGGCGGGAGAAATACTCACTCCTGAAGAATTTGAATTTATTCAACAACTACAGCAGGAATCGAATGAAGGCTCTGAAAAAATCACCAATACGCCCTCTCGCTCGAAGAACTAATTCACCCTAAAGCACTCAAAACTGGCACACTGTCACCCAGCAAAAACTGAACCCCAGCTGACATGAACTCAGCTTTAGGCTGTCATTTGTTAAAACAAAGGGTAGTCTGATGGAACCGAAGCATTAAGGAGGAACGCCATGAAATCATTTTTATCCCTTATCGTCGCATCAACCTGTCTGATTGCCAGCTTTATGGCACCCGCAGCTCAGGCCGACGATAGCTACACCGAGGCTTTAAATAATTTTCACCAAGCAAAGGAAACGCGCAAATTTTTTGATACCGCCTATGGTTATGCCCTTTTCCCCACTGTCGGTAAAGGCGGAATAGGTATTGGTGCAGCCTACGGTAAAGGTCGCGTCTTTCAAGCGGGTCAATATATGGGAGACTCTAGCCTGACCCAGCTCTCCATTGGTTTTCAGCTAGGCGGACAAGCCTATAGCGAAATCATCTTCTTCAAAGATGCCAAATCCTACAACGAGTTCACCAGTGGCAGTTTTGAGTTCGATGCACAGGCCTCGGCCGTTGCGATTAACATGGGCGCAAATGCGAAAGCGGGCACCACAGGTAACTCGGCAGGCGCTGGCCAAGCGGGTGGTAATCAATCGGCAACTGCCGCCTATATCAATGGTATGGCGGTATTTACCGTGGCCAAGGGTGGATTAATGTTTGAGGCAGCGCTAGCAGGGCAATCCTTTACCTTCGAGCCTAAGGGCAACTAAGTAGTAAAAGTCAGTGACTGCAACGAATCAAACCAACTGGACAATAAGTACTACTCGTCCAGTTGGCTTGTGTTGAACGATTTTATGAGACCAACCGATATAGCTATAAAATCTTTTGATGAAACTAGCTGGAATACCCTTTCAAAACATCATCAATCATGATGTTAAGGGATGTTATGCCTGCCCCAGTTATATACCAAGCCTCGGGATCCACAAAAATAATGTTCCCCGTCTTCCAAGCGTTAGTTTCTCGCAAAAGAGGATTATCAATAGATTGTTTATCCAATACGGGGCTTCGCTCCATCACTGCGGTTCTGTCGACGACATAAATAATGTCGGGATTGTTTTCAAGAATAAACTCGCTTGTTACAGGTTGACCGTGCAATCCCATCTGCTCTGAAAGGCTGGCAGGTTTAACCCCTAGCGCACTGTAAATAAACCCATAGCGTGAACGAATACCTAAAAATCGAAAAGCACCATTATTATGCAGCACCACCAGGGCTTTTTCTGGCCTGTCCTTAATCACCATTCTGGCGGCTTGGATCTTAGTTTCCAGCTCATCCACTTTATGTTTTGCCAAGGTTTGCTTATCGAATAATTTCCCCAGCACTAACAAGTGCTGTTTGACTATATCAAAGTAATCGCTGTTGCTGTCTTGGTAATCAATATCCAAATGAATGGTTGGTGCCAAATTGGAAAGCGCTTGATAATGACTAGCTTGAACGGATGACATCAGCACTAGGTCGGGCTTAAGTGCATAAATACGTTCCATATTGGGTTGAACGATAGCGCCTAAATCAACGATATCACTATTGTTGCTGTAGTCTTTCAGGTAGTAAGGAACAAAATCCTTTGGCATACCTACAATCGGAACACCCAACTGTTCGAGATAGTCAACTTCATTCATATCTAAGGCGGCAACGCGTACTGGCCGTTTTGTAATAACAGTTGTGCCCAGCTTATGCTCTACCTCTATCGGGGCAAACTCCAACTCAACCGTTGAAGCCCGCGTATCCGATGATGCAAGTTGTACTGATTCGGTTTTATTGTCGCAGGCCAGCAAAAAAGCCGAGCTAAATAACAGAATCGCTATCACTTTAGTCCCACTTCTACATTTCGACGTCACTTGTATTCTCCTTGTAAGTTGAAGTTGAAATAGTTACATACAGTTCCTTGACTTGTTTTCAGCACTTCAAGATCCATTTCGTACAGTGCTTTTAACCTTTGTGCTGTAACGACCTCTTCAACGGGTCCAGCGCAATGCACAACGCCTTGCTTCATACCTACAATATAGTCGGAGTAGTTAGCCGCAAAATTGATATCGTGAACCACTAATACAACCGTTCGTTTGTAATCGTCACACAGATGGCGAAGTGCCCGCATGATGCTAACGGCATGTTTCATATCCAGATTGTTGAGCGGTTCATCTAACAATAAATAATCAGTTTGCTGCGCAATCGCCATTGCCAGAAAAGCCATTTGGCGTTGTCCGCCGCTAAGTTCATCAATAAATACATTGGCTAATGACTGTAAAGCTAAAAACGACAGAGCTTCATCAATGGCGCGATGATCTTCCTTTGTAAGTGCCCCTTGGCTATAGGGAAAACGACCAAATGCCACTAACTCCCTGACCGTGAGGCGTAAATTAAGGCTGTTAAACTGACGCATGGTTGCAACTTGCTTGGCATAATCCTTCAAGGGAATATTGTGGATAGCAGTACCTTTGAGTAATACCTCGCCCTGCTGGATATTCAGTAACCGACCAATCGACATCAGTAAGGTACTTTTGCCTGCACCATTAGGGCCGATAAGAGAAGTCATCTGATGTTCTGGAAATTGTGCTGTGACATTTTTTAGCACAGGTTTCGCGCCATAAGACTGATATAAGTTATTGACGGTTATCACACTGCGCTCCGAGGTTTAAGAATTAAGACAAAGAAATAGGCGCCACAAAATAGATTAATTAACAGCCCAACACTGGTTTGATAATTAAACAGATGCTCAACAAGCATTTGCGCGATCAGAAAAACCGAAATAGCAACGGCGCATCCTGTTATCAAGGTAAATGAGTGCGACGGATGCCTTGCCAGTGCATAGGCCATGTTCGCGACAAATATCCCCATAAAAGCAGTCGGTCCCACTAAACTGGTTGATATTGCGACCAATACCGCGATAAGACCCAATAGCAGGCGCACCACTTTTTGATAATCAATACCAAGAGAAATTGCCTGCTCTCGTCCCATCAGTAATACATCGAGCACAGCTCGCGATTTCCAAGCGACAATACACACGGCACCGACAAGCACTAAAGAAATAAGCAATTGCTCTGGTTGAGCACGGTTGAAAGACGCTAAGCTGTAGCTCTGGAAAATTGAAAATTCACCGGGACTGATAGAATATTGGATTAACTGAGTAAAACTGCCTAACACCACAGTGAGTACTAAGCCCACAAGCAGTAGGAAGAACACATCATGTCGATCTCCACTAAATAGCCAACGATGAATCGCTATTGAGTAAAGCAACATCACCACGACTGAGACAAAGAAATTGCTGTTAGCGGTGATCAGAATACTGCTGCCCGCCCCTAAGATAAGGATCAATAGTGCCTGCAAAATCAAGTAAACCCCTTCATACCCCATGATAGATGGCGTTAAAATGCGATTTCCGGCTAAGGTCTGAAACAGTATCGAGGAAAACGCAATACAGACACTACCAAGGCAAATAGTGCCCAAACGCACCAATCGATTCGGTATGACATAGTCAAAATCAAAGCCTGAGCCCATCAATAAAAATGTGACTGCCAACATTACAGGCAGCCCCCAGCTCACAAAACGCCATGCACTGTCTTTCATTTGATTTTCCAAACGATAACTAAAAATATGAGTCCACCTAAACAGCTTGCCGTTAGACCTATAGGAATTTCAAAGGGATACAAAACAAGCCGACCAAGCAAGTCACAGATAATCAGTAGTGTTGCGCCAGCAAAGGCGATAATAGGCAAGGTACGCTTTAAATTATCGCCGTAACGCATAGCGATAAGATTAGGAATAATCAAACCAATAAATGGAATGCTCCCGACAGTGATAACTGTGGTCGCAATGGTCAGGGAAACCAGCACTAACCCTAAGATAACTAGGTTGAAATAACTCAGGCCTAGTGTGGTAGCTAAGCCTTCGCCCATTCCTACAATGGTAAAGCGCTGTGCATAAAGGTAGGTCAGTATGACTACGGGAAGGATCAGATAGATGATTTCGTAGTTACCCTGCACGATTTTTGAAAAATCACCCAGCATCCATCCCTGCATACTCTGCATCATATTGTTTTGATAAGCATAAAGTTCCGCTATCGCACTGAGTACACTGCCAAACATAATCCCAATAATTGGAATGAGCACCGGACTCTTGTACCGAATACTACGAATAATCAGAATAAAGGCTAAGCTCGCAAGCAAGCAAAAAACCAAAGCCCCCAACATTCTGGCGGAGCCCCCCATACTCGGGGCATGAATGATTGAAATTAATATGCCTAGTTTGGCGGCATCAAGCCCGCCACAAGTAGCAGGTTCAACAAACTTGTTTTGCACAATCTGCTGCAAAATCACACCACAGACAGCGAGCCCTGCGCCTGAGCAAATCAAGGCAAAGAGCCGCGGTAGACGACTTGCAGATAACACCAACCAGACATCATCCGAGAACGTCAGCATCTGCGTCACAGAGGCATACTTTGCACCTAGCAGCAGTGAGGCGAAACAAAGCACAAAAAAGCACGTCAGTGCATAAACTACCTTCACAAACTGATACTTCCTATACGCAATAAATCTTGTACTAATCTGCAGCCGCTATGAAATGTTCATATCGATGCACTATGTTTGAACCTTATCGGATCCCCCTGCCTTTTGAGCATGGGTAACGGCAATACCCGCTAACACTAAGTCACGTTTTCGCTCCCACCATTTGCGGGCACCCACCTTCATGATGTCTACCATCGCATTTATCTGCTCAGCTTTATCAGGGAGCTTGGTGGCTTCATCTTCCCAAATTGCGATAATGCGCTCTTTACGTGTACGGCCATCTACCTCTGGTTTAGTGGTTGACCACCATCCCAAAAAGCACTCCCCCACCATGTCAACTAAGATATCAACGGAAAGCACAGCCTCATCGAGGGAGAAGCCTTTGCGTTGCAGCTTTTCGACCGACTCAGCAAAAGAACGTATACCCGATGACGGCGTAACACTGGCCTGATGGATAGATTCAGCGAGGCCTGGATGACGCTCATAGAGTGTCCAAATGGCATCGGTCAATATGATCAATTCGCTCCGCCAATCGGTGGCAGCTGGCGCTCGCCAGTCCAGCTCATTGATAGCAAGCTCAGCCGCAATGGAGATAACATCATTCCGACCTGCTACGTGATGGTAGAGGGAAGAATGATCGACCTTTAAATGCGTTGCTATAGCTGGGATGGTCGCTTGATCAACCCCAATCTCCAACGCAGCTCTGGCGATAGCCTCACGGGAAATACGGCTAGGTCTGCCACGCTGGCGTTTTTGAGTGGGTTGATCCGGTACTTGTGTCATATCGATAAGGTTTCCAAGGCAAAAAAGCCATTCTAACCGCTCTTGCTACCCGCTGCATGGCAATACCCAATACAGCGGGTAGAAGCGAGCCGCTAAAACTTCGCCCTAACACCTGCGCCTATTTCTCGTGGTTCAAGTAAATATGCATCAACGCCTCCAGTACTTCTGTCAGCCATTTTTGCCACAGGAGCACGTTCATCCAGTAAATTGCGCGCATAAACAAAGGCTTCAAAATATTGGTTGATTTGATAGGAAGAATTCAGGTTTACCGTAGTGTAAGACCCCACTCTTAACTCAGGCTCATTGGTATCCGTTGAAAAGTATCCATCCGTATGACGCACATCTCCGCTCACTTTAAAGGCGTCAGTGATCGCATAGTCAAACCCAAGATTGAACATATATCCTGGCGCTTTACTAAACTCGTTGCCGACAAACTCCTCGCCACGGTAGTCATTAAATTCACTTATCTCAGTTTCAAGTAAACCCAGCCCACCATATAAGCTAAAACTATCGGCAACGTTAAAGTTCCAATCTAATTCAATCCCATAGCTTTGCGCTTCATCAGCATTAATAATGACAGAACCAAAGGGTCGTCCATCTAGGTAGTCAGTAACTGAACGTTGTGAATCATTAAAGCGGGTGTAAAAGAGATTGCTATTTATGATCAAGCGTTGTTCAAGCAGATCGATACGGGTAAAAAGTTCATAGTTCCATGCCGACTCGGCATCGAATGTATAATATTCGCCGCCGCGGAAGTTGATTCCTGTACCACCAGGAATATTGCCTTCACTGATCATAGCGCCGATTAAGACGTTATCAGTCAGATCATAGGACAGGGCAACCTTAGGTAATAACGCCGTAAACGTCTCTTCATATTGATGGCGCACTCCTGGGATGTAGCTGGCAATACCATCGTGGCTAATTTCATCAGACTGATAACGGAGTGCGCTGGTGAATGCCCACTTGGGTGAGAAGCGCCATATGACTTCACCGTAGGGGGCAAAACTGGTATGTCTCAAGTCAGCGTCGGCATTACCAAATACGTTGTTCAACTTGTTATTCGTTTTATCATCCCAGTAGAAGATACCGGCAACCCAACTAAACTCTGAACTCTTGTCACCAAAGTTCAGCCTTATATCATTCGAAAAGTTTTCATTATCTCGTTTTGCAATCCCTTGATAAGGTGCCGCGAAGTGATAATCAAACTGCCCTTCTGAATACTGCAGTTGGTTATGCAACTTCATCCCATTGTCGAACACATATTCAAGATCAAAAATCCCGACATGATTACTGACTTCTTGATTGTCCTGAAAAATTGAACGATTTTCTAAGTCATCATAGGGTTCTGATACCACCTCGTTTCTGGGACGTTTAGCCTCAGTGGAGGAATAAGTCAGCATGGCAGAAAAGTTGCTGTATTTTTCGGGTTCCCATAGCAACTTCGCCCGTAGATTTTGGTTTTTAAACTCAAAATCCAAATCATGGGCTGTAAAATCTGGGTTAACGTAATCAACAAAGGTATCTCTAGCGCTGTAATCTGCGCTAATTCTTGCGGCAAAGTCATTACTTAGCGCACCGGACGCCATGACCGAAAAGCGCTTCTTATTCCGACTACCATAAAGTGCTTGCGCTGCAAATTCTGGCGTATAAGTGGGGTTATGGGTATGGATAACTACAGCGCCAGCAATACTGTTGGCTCCTTGACTGGTCGTTTGCGGACCACGGTAGACTTCAATAGACGACACATCCCACACGCCTGCGGCGCCTAAATCCAGTTCTGCGGGGCTCAGATATTTACCATCGACACTGATAGTTGCACCGGGCACAGGCTTAGATAAATAGGCATTACCTGCTGCTATAGGCCCTTTGGTATCCGTTCCGCGGATAATGGGCGCATCGGTATTTCCGGCATAAATTAAGTTTGGTGTACCGCCGAGAATTTCTGAAATCGTTGATTGGTCTGCATTTTTCCTCAACTGTTCTTCAGTAATGACCGTCACTGAGCTCGCCGTTTCCTTCAGCGTTCGCTCGATTTTCTGACCGTAAACTGTGATGACTTCAATGTTTCCCGCTGCATCTTGTTGCTTGGATTGTTTATCTGGAGCAGTTCCATTGTCAGCAATAGTTGAGCCTGAAATAGCGCTAAGCCCCAGCGCAAGAGAACCGATAACCCACTTTGATTGTGGGTAAAACTTACCAAATCGGGGCATGTTTAATAACTCCTTATACGAAAGATTTGTTGCCAATGAGAATAGTTATCAATTATATTATCGCCGTTCAAAACATTTATCAACACTATGTTGATAAATAAAAATGACCGCTTAATATGGTCGCCATCTCATGGCGGTTCAATTTTTATGAAACAAGGAATTTGGCTCGTGGATGTTCATTTGCCCATAAAATCTGGCACTCAGACTATTTTTTACTCTGCAATATCAAGACTTCATCGCTTCATTGGCCTTATGTTAATCACACTTTCCAGACCGAAGCCCAGCCTGCTCCACTTCGATTTTTTAGGTGAACATTAAAATGCAGCGACTTTTCAGTCCCACTTCAACATTAGCCTTCGCCCTACGTCCGGCGATTCCCGCACTCACTTTCGGAATGCTGCTAGCTGCAAGTGCTGGCGTGACGACACTAGGAGCACTCTGGTGCATGATTCAACTTATTGCTGGTCATCATTCGCTATGGTTAGCGGGGGTGCTCATATTTGGGGTCGTGTCAGCGCTGCTATCAGCTGGCGCATCTTGGGTTAACCACAATGCTGAGGCGCAATTTTCTGGAAGATTAAGGCGTCATGTTGCAGCGCATCTTGTCAGGCTGCCACCAAGTACTTTGGCAAAATATAAGGGCGAAAAGTTAAAGCGATTAATGGTCGATGACATAGCGTCATTGCATCATATGATCGCGCATTTACCCTCAGAATTAGCGACCTTTATCATTGTCCCTGCCATCACTATCGGTTTGCTGATCTTAAGCGCGTGCCTAGTGGCATTACTTGCCCTTATCCCAGGTCTAGTCGCAGCGCTTTTCTATTTGGTGGTGATCCCAAGGCTTGCTGCAAAACAGGGGGAAGCACGAGTCAATGTGATGGGAAATATCACTGCAGCAGTAGATGACTACGCCCGTGGTGCACCTGTATTTCGCATTTATGGCGCACAAACGGGTGCTATGGCCGATTACCAAAGGGCAACTAAGCATTTTATTGAGGATATTCTTAAGCGGGTAAGCAAGGTATCCACTTCAGTCGCTGTGGCCACATCACTACTGCAGGCTGTTTGCACTTTTGCGATTGCTTATGCCATTGGGCATGAATGGCCCCCAGAAAAGCTTGCTGCAGCCTTGTTCTTCAGTCTGGCCATTGTCACACCAGCCCTAAAGCTCGGGCATGGACTTGATTATCTTGCCACGGGCCGGGCTGCCGCTGAGCGACTAACGGATTTTCTTGAGCAATCGAGAGTTCCTGTTGGTAAAGGCAATATTGAGCTTAATACACCTATGCCGCTCACTCTCACCGATGTAGTGCCTTCACTGTCTACCAGCAGTAAAGCAGTGCCCATTAACTATCAATTTAGAGCTGGCAGAGTCTCGGTAGTTACAGGGATCAGTGGTGTTGGTAAATCCACATTACTGCGCTTATTAGCTGGCATGGAGCCGCTACATGCCGGAGACATTCGACTCGCTGGTATTGAACTCAATAAGTTGGATGAAGCCTCAATTAATCGCGCGATCATGCTATTACCGCAAAGTGCGGGACTACTAGCAAGCTCCATTGCTGATAATCTCGCACTCACCGCACCTAATGCCACGGATGACGATTACTTAGCAGCATTACACTGCGCGCAATTGGACAACCCCTTAACTACTCATGCAAGCACACTGTCTGGCGGTGAAATACAACGGGTTAATCTTGCTCGTGTGTTTCTTTCACCCGCTCGCGTGATATTGCTTGATGAACCCACATCGGCCCTAGACAGCGAAACGGCGTTTAACGTGTTCACCGCGCTACGCCATCATGCAAAAACAAACCATAAAACGATCGTGATGATCACCCATGACTTAACGCTTGCCGAGCTGGCGGATGACAAGCTCGCACTCAAGTATCATCACAGGGAAGGAGAAGGCCAATGATACATCGTCCCCAAGATTACGCAGCCATAAAGCACATAATACCTGTTGCCTGCGGTTGGGCTCTAGCGGCCATATTAGAAGCGGCATGCTACATTCAACTGGCTTTAGCCATTACTCAGCAACAATCACCGCAAAAAGTGCTATCGATTGCCGCGATAACCATACTCACCACTATACTGGCTTCGCGTTCTGGTTTTTGGGCCGCGGCGAGGCTGGCCAATGCACTCTACCGTGCATTAGGCTCGACCATGCAACAAGCTAAACTTTCTTGGTTTACACCGAGTGTCAGAACACTCCTCATAGAAACTGTCTCTCGGAGTATTCCTAGCTTTATGAGTATTCCGGCACATCAATTTCAGGTATTTATTCATGCACCGCTTATCCCGCTATGCATTGCCTTTGGCATAGGATTGATCGGTGGCCTGCCACTGGTACTGATGTTGGCTAGCTTGTTACTCGTGTCATTTGTGATTCAGAGTATGGCGCAACGAGCTCTTGCCCGCGCCGATATGGACCGAAACAACACTGAATTGGCAGCAGATCAGTCAACCCTTGAACTGATCGACCACCTTGAGTTACTGCGCACAGCAGCAGGATATCGCGGTGCAACAACACGGTTAGAGCAAAACTGGTTGGCACAAGAAACGGCACTTGAACGAACTAATCGCGTTGCAGCCATAGCGGCATTACTGTCGGCTATCGCCAGCTTTTTACCTATTGCAGGCATGGCACTCTATCTGGTGCTATCTGGCATAAACAATACGACAATGCTGCTCGCGGTCTTGATGTTGACCATGCGCGCAGCGGCGCCACTTGAGACGCTCGCGGTAGCGGCGATAGGCATTAATGATCAGATAGCAGCAATAAAACACTATCGACAAGCGACTAATGTACCCACGCTCAAAGAGCCAAGCCAAGCACAACAAAAGATACCAAACAATCATACGATCGAACTGAATAACGTAACATTTCCCCCTGCGGTGCAAAATATCAATGCCACTATCAAACTAGGTGAACGCGTGCTGATTGGCGGCCCGAGTGGTTCAGGAAAAACAACCTTACTTAAGCTATTGATGCGCTTTGATGATCCCACCCGAGGACTGATCACTTTGGGCAAGGTGCCACTCACATCAATCCCCGCTGCTGAACTTGCCCGCTTTTTCGCCTATGTGCCACAGGATCCACTTATCTTTACCGGCACCATTGCCAGTAATATTCGTATCGGTAACCCTGATGCCGACGATCAAGCCGTAGATAAAGCGGCACGCCAAGTGGCGCTAGATGAAGTATTAGACAGATCAGAACTGGGCATTTACCAAGAAGTCGGCTTACAAGGTGCAGGGTTATCGGGAGGGGAACGCCAAAGGCTTGCCTTAGCACGTGCGCTTATCAAAAATGCGCCAATTCTGATAATGGATGAGGCCACCTCGGCATTAGATAAAGAGACAGAAAAGCGCGTTGCTAAGATGATTTGCGAACAAAAATGCACGCTAATTTTGGTCTCCCACCACAATCAAACTATCTGGCAACCCACTAAGATAATAGACATGAGGTAATCAATAAAACCCCGGTATCTCTCTAAGACTGCGTTTTATCTAGAGGCTGTTGATCTTTGAGTGAAAAATAAACGGCATAGCAACAAGGTATAATGGTTTCGCCAAAAATCAAAAATACCACCGAGAACGGACGTTGCTATGCCAAGAACAATGTTAACAGATAAAGCCTGGGAAGCCCTAAAGCAAATACTTAAAGACACGGGGCGTGTTTACAATAAGTATGAGCACAGAAATACGCTTGAAGGCATTCTGTATCGGATGCGTACTGGAGTTCAATGGCGAGATCTGCCTGAAAAATTTGGCCGTTGGAATACCGTTTTTAGACGTTTTAACCTCTGGTCAAAAAAGGGGTACTTCAAAAACTGTTTCAAAGCATATCGTCTGAAAATGACCCTGAGTGGCTATTTATTGATGGAAGCATCGTGAAAGCGCATCAGGACAGCTGCGGGGCAGCAAGCGGTGCAGACGAAGCGATAGGAAAAAGCCGAGGTGGCAATTCTACAAAAATTCATCTTGCAGTTGATAGTGGTGGGCTGCCTGTTTATTTCGAAATCTCTGGTGGGCAAGTACATGATATCGCCCATGCGTAGAGTTTGATAGCAGAAGCCCCAAAATCAAGCAGTATCACTGCCGATAAGGGCTACGATAGTGATAGGTTACGAGCATTTATTGAAGCTCAAGGTTGCGCGGCCAATATTCCGAGGAAAGAGAACAGTAAAACTGGGAATGGCCATATGGACTGGTGCCTTTATAAGTACCGGCACTTGGTTGAAAACGCTTTTTTAAAGATTAAAAAATATCGGGCTATTGCGACTCGCTACGACAAACTGGCAAGAAACTATGCCAGTAATGTCGCGTTAGCCTTTGTCATGGTCTGGTTACCAATACATTGCTGAATACAATTTAAGCAAAGATCAACAGTCTCTAGTTTAGGGCGACGGAATTTGAATAGCGCAATAACACATGCTGTTCACTTGTGGTAAGTGTTAATATTTTAGTCACCTGATTTAATAGGAAATGGTATTTATCATTTAATAAATACCATTTCACTATCACTGACAATTACTTATGCCCCCACGGAGCGGGTAGCAAAGGCTGTGGCTGAGTTAGATCAAAATCCACTTTAAAATCGAGGTTTTCACGGGTGAGTTGATAGCTAAACATCGTTGGCGTTATCGCCATATGCCACACATTGGTGACTGACTGGGTCAGGCCATTTTGCATAAAGTTATCAATCGATGCCTGATCGATAGGGAATGACTGCTTTTGGCTGCTGCCGACACTCGCCGTATCGCCGCCATACATAGTCACTTTATCTTCCGTCCCGTCTTGATGGCGGTGATCATGCTTTAACCTTAAGCCTTGAGCCGTTTTTGTGATCACCCAAGTACGGGAGTGGTCATCACCCACATGGAACGGAATTTTTAGCTCAGTATCACTGCATTCGCGCACATGCATCACCAGTGCTTTATCACGAAAAGCCGCATCGGCGCTGTCCGTTGACACCACTTTGCCCGCAAATGCTTTACCACAATGGGATGCTAATTGATTGAAGAAAGTCTCTTGCTCTATGGCAAGTGCAGGTTCGGTAGCCGCATTGGCAAATACCGGCGTCGCCATCATAAGGCCGACGATGCCAAGGCGTGGTAGGGTGATAGTTTTCATTATGTTTTCCATGGAAAATTCGATGAAAAACACGCTAACACAGGGGAATAAATTTAAACTTAATTCCCCTGTGTTAGCTCGCTTGGCGTTACCAACCGATATACAGACGTGAACGGTTGCCTAAGCGTTTTTTGATAAAGCGTGCCGTGATAATACTGCCCACCATCAGGAAGATAAAAATCCCTGCCGAGAACAGGATACTGGTGACCCAAGACCCCGGTGGTAAGCGATAACGGAACACTGTGGCGACTGTATTAAACAACATGTCGAATAACGGATGGATGAAGAAAATCGCAAAGCTCATCTCAGCGGTTTCGACTAGCCAAGGGATGCGACTACGCTTCGACAACCAATCACAGAAGTTAAGCACTAACACACACAGACTTAGCTTTTGGATAAACTGCCAGTCGATGCCGTTATATTCAAACGGCGCCTTATGGTAGTTGCCAATGTGCTGCACTATGTAGCTTTGCTCGACCAGACTCACAATCAGAAAGATCACCGCTAACGCACTGAAAATTGAGCCATAGCGCGTCACAATATGTTCATCTTGGGAATATAAAATACCAATCAAATAGAAAGGCATAAAATACACCACTGAGTGGATAAAGTTGACGTTACCTATGGGTCTGTGGAGCAGAATTGCCACCACACAACTCAGCACGAATAGGGTCCAACGCATCTGCTGCGAGCAGCGGATAAACCACAAAAACACTGGCGAGAATAAAAACACCGCCATGATAAACGGGATATACCAGTGCGGATACAGGATGTAGCCATTACGCACGGTATAAAAAATACTGAGCAACACCTGTTCAAGCGGTTGATGCTCTAGGAAAAACCAACGTAAACTTAAGCAGAACAAGCCAATAACAGAAACGAATAAAAAGGGATAAAGTACGTTTTGTACCTTATTCTTCATAAATTTGCCGTAATCGAAGTCTTTATAAAAAATCCGATGGAAAAAATAACCAGAGATAAACACGAACAATGCCGTGCCACCCCTGAGTAAATTTTCTAGCAGTAACGGAAACCCTTCCCCAGAGTTATAAATACTGTGGCCAAGCACGATAAAAATAATCGCGATGCCGCGCATGTAGGTAAATTCGAGCTGATTTTTTCTCATATTAATTCATCGCACAGTAGAGGGTTCTTCCCTCAACAACACTTGCAGAAACCCGGATGGTGCCATGGATTTCCGGCTCATTGAACACCAAATACTGACCTTCGCGCTGAAAGGTGAACCCCAAAGGTAACAGAGTTGCGGCTTCAATGCCCTCACAATAATTCTGTAAGGGCACATCCAACAACGGACTGCCACTCACATTTAAGTTACTGAATTGTGAACTCATACCTAAATAGGCTTGGGTCATTTCTTCTTGATAGGGCACCACATAAAACCCAGAGCGCACCTCACCCACATCGATAAAACTGCTGCTATCGCTCACACTCGGCATCACCAATAACGGCACTTTCGGGTCTTGCACATCCTTAAGTAACTGGGTCAGTTTTTGCTCAGTCGCCGGATAGTAGGCCAGCATATCCTGCAACCGTTTCTTCTGCGCCATATTCTGGGCAACGGGCGGAGCAATCGGCTTGATGCGACTTAACAGTAAATCCACGGGCAACATGCCCGACATCACTGACTCTTTCCACACATAGGCATCTTGAGTGCTATCGAGCAATATGCCAGCCAGCGCGCCGATATTCTCGGCCTCGGCCGTCCAGCCACCGAGCATTTGCTGTTGTTGATAATAATCCTGCACGTACTGCAACAGGATTTGCTGATAGCCGAGGTAGGACTGGTTTTGACTTAAGAAGCGCGCACCCGCGATTAACTCGACATATCTGGCGCTGCCTTCGACTAAGTCATTTACATAACTGACTTTATCTTCGTTAGGTGCCGTTTGCCGCCACACTTGTAGCCAGTATGCGGCATAGCCTAAATACTGCGCCTGCTGCTCGGGTTGTTTTAAGGCCGCCATCAAGGCATTAAACAGTTGTAAACGATAATAGCGGGCATCGAGGTTGAGTGGATAAACCTCGCCTTCATATCGACGCGCATCCTCTAACACCCGCCACTCGGATTGGGCATAAAAATGAAACGCCTCGTGCACACTGTTGCCCGCCCAAATCACAAAAGGTAAATCGGCGGTTTTAGTCGTGCTGTCGAATTGAATCGTCGGCGACTCGAGCTGGATAAGCACACCCGCTTGCCCTTGATATTGGGGAAAACCAAAGTTAATCGATAACCCAGAGTGCAAGTTAACCGACTCTAACACGCTGTTGTCTTGGATAATTTCACCGCCGGGTTGGCGTAACCACACATTGCCTGCATAGCTAAAGAGGTGCACTTTATCGTCGAGGCGAAATCCTGGCCACAGGGCTTCACTCTGGCGACTGGTCTGAGCCATAAAATCGAGGTACAGGCGGGCGAGTTGTTCTGGCGAGGCCTTATCGGCGAACACGGGGGTGGCGGCAGAGACTCCTAAAAACCACAGGATCACCGCCATAATATTTTTCATTTCTTTGCCTAAACACACACAATGGGTTCACAAAACAGCGCTAGCATATAGCGCAATGAACCAATAGTGAAACGTTTCAAAAAAAATATTTTTACCCTTAAAAAACGTGGGTAAAGCCTATTCATTAACCACTAATAAAATCATATTTTTAGCCTAAAAGATGCTGCCATTTTCGCGACTAAGGCTTAGGCTCAGCGGGCTCATCGCCAAACCACAGCGCCAACTTATCCGCCGCTTGGGATTTCACCTCATCATCTATATAGAGCATAACCATAGTAAGCGCCGCCGCTAAGGCGCCCAAGTCATCGGTAAAGCCCACTAAAGGTGTCAAATCCGGGATCGCATCCAAGGGCGAGATAAAGTAAGCCAAGGCCCCAAAAATCACCGACTTGGCCCACTTAGGCGTATTGGGCTTTTGCGCCGCATAGTAAAGCCACAGGGCACGCTCAACCACTTCACGCCCAGCCTGACGACCAAACAGTTTGATTTTGTTCCAAAAACCAGTTTCAGTGAATTGTTCTTCTGCCATGTCGACTCCTTGTAATGACGATTAACGTAGCTCACAGTGTACGGCGATACGCGGCGGGTGTCAGGCCAAAAGCCTGTTTAAAGCGCGCCGAGAATTTTTCTGCCGATAAATAGCCGCAGGCCAAGGCAATTTGCAGCACGGAATCCGTCGAGTTTTGTAGCAGCGTTAGGCCCTGACACAAACGCACTTCGGCGAGCAATTGCCTAAAGCTAGTGTCTTCCTGCGCCAATTTACGTCTTAAACTGGCACTGCTCATATGCAACTTGTCGGCGATGTCCTCTTGCTGCCATGGGGCTGAAGGATGTTGCCCCAATAAGCCCAGCACCGCTTGGCTCACATTCGCAGGCTTATGACTGTAGAGCCAATTGACGCTCGCTTGCTGCGGCAGACTGAGCAGCAAGGCTGCTAAATAATGCATCTGCACCGACGTGGGTAGTGCCAAAGTCAGGCTGTGCAATAACGCATTCCAGGCAAAATCGACCGAGCGTGAAATTGTTTGCGTGGGTTTAGGTATCTGCCTGTCGGTCGCCGCCAGCATAACGCCCGAGGGTAACTCATAGGGTAAGAGGAGTTGCACCGCTCGATAGCGCCCGCTCATTGGTCGATTAACGAAGCTGATATGGCTTCCGGCGGGTAACAATAATAGCTGCTCAGCATTCACGGCGAGGGCATCATCTTGCCAGAGCAGCGACTTCTCGCCTTGGATCACGCGGATAATCGAGGGCTGATGCACTGGCACCCGCGAAAGTGACTGCGCCAGTTTAGAGTCGTATTCAAACATGCGGATCATGCATCAGCCCTGCACGATTAACGCTGATACACAGCGGTCAGCTTAGCACTACCTAAGGCCTGCGAATTGAGCATAAAGCCTAACAACGTGGGAGATGCCTCTTTAGGTAACTCTAATGGCGAAGGTAGCGCCCACACAGTAAACACATACCTGTGCATGCCATGCCCCTGTGGCGGACAAGCGCCACCAAAGTCGGTGGTGCCAAAGTCATTCTTCAGCGCAATCGCCCCTTTAGGTAAGGCGTTGGCTTTAGAGCCCGCACCTTGGGCTAACTGTTGTTGCTCGCCGCCAATATTGTAGACGGCCCAATGCCACCAACCACTGCCTGTTGGCGCATCTGGATCATAAGCCGTCACCGCATAGGCTTTTGTGCCTTTTGGCGCATCACTCCAAGTGAGTTCGGGAGAAAGATTCTCGCCATTACAGCCAAAACCATTAAAAACAAATTGATTCGATAATTGCTGACCTTCGCCAATATCTTTACTCGATAAGGTCATGGCCTGCGCCGAACTAAATACCGCCGTTAATAATCCAACTCCGACTATCCACTTATGTAAATGCTTCATCACTGTCTCCTATAGATACGTAACACCGCTAATTTACGTCAGCTCCAGGTCATAAACCTGCCTCAAAACGCCAAGTTTCTTCCCTAAATGCTCAAAATTGAGAAAAAGTGTCGACTTTTTGTCATCTTTAAGCACCAAAGTGATTTTGTAAAGACTTTGTCTGCATTTTTATTCAAATATAGCGTACCTTATAAATAACCAAGCAATTTAATACTGTGGTTTGCGAGCAATTAGATATTTATCATTTATTAATTTATGCACTTTTTAACTTTCATTATTTATTTGACAATATTTACTTTCGTTATTTAGATAATGATACTTAAGGATGATTGACTGTATTTAATTTGGTAAAAATATTGAAATAAATAATTACAACCAATTAAAAATACGACACTGATCATATTTTTATTGATAACACACAGATAAACTCCATACCGTAATAAAACGTATCAATCATTTTCTCTAATCTCATAATGGAGTTGTATATGAAGAGGAAATCAAAAATCATGGCTCACATCCGGCGCACCAGACATATCATGATGCCAAGCCAACGTGACTATTTCGACCATTCATACATCTTCCTTCGCTAATCCTCGCGTAGGTCGTAGGCCAATTAACAGGTCTAAAGTGGTATTGCCCTTGTAAGCGCATACACTTATCGTACTGTTTTTGCAGGTTTATTATCTCGCACCTAAATCAAAGCATTCTTTAGTCAGTGCAGCCAAGCTGCGGCCAAATAATTCTCTCGGAATAAATCTATCTATTTTATTCTAGGACGATTTATAGCCTCATCATATCTGCACACGGAATAGCCATATCTAATTTAATGCCATTAATATTTTTTAATTAGGTATAGGCCAAGTTGTATCCAAAACTTTTTAAAGTAAAAGGGAAATTAACGATGAAATCATTAAAAGTTGCCGCCAGCTTATCTGTTAGATCATGTTTTGAAATAGACAGAGAAGTCGTCAATGTATTAACCACAGATTTTTGCGATGTGGGTGCGGCTGTAGTCTCTGTTGATGATGTTAGAAATGGTATTGTTGAAAAAATTAAAAATACCGGATTGAAACTGCCTATTTTCGTATCAGTTTGTTGTGAAGAAACCTTCCCAGATGATATTTGCTCTTCTATTACCGGGGTATTTGAGCTCTGCGGTAGCAATACCGATTTCTATGGCAAACAGGTCGAAACCGCCGTCCAAAAATATGAGCAAGCCCTATTACCGCCGTTCTTTGGCACACTGAAAAAATACGTGGAAATGGGCAATTCCACCTTCGCCTGCCCAGGCCATCAGGGTGGTCAATTCTTCCGTAAACATCCTGTGGGTCGCCAATTTTTCGATTTCTTTGGCGAAACCATTTTCCGCTCAGATATGTGTAATGCCGACGTTAAACTCGGCGATCTGTTAATCCATGAAGGCGCGCCACTGGATGCACAAAAATACGCGGCTAAAGTCTTTAACGCCGATAAAACCTACTTTGTGCTCAACGGAACTTCTTCTTCAAATAAAGTGGCGACCAACGCACTGCTGGCGAAGGGTGACTTGGTATTATTCGACCGTAACAACCATAAATCCAACCACCATGGCGCGTTAATTCAAGCCGGTGCGACACCGATTTATTTAGAAACGGCCCGTAACCCCTTCGGCTTTATTGGCGGTATCGACGCCCACTGCTTCCAAGAGTCTTATTTAAGGGAACAAATCCGCGCCGTTGCACCAGAGCGTGCCGATGAACAACGTCCATTCCGTTTAGCTATTATCCAGCTGGGCACTTATGACGGCACTATCTACAACGCTCGCCAAGTAGTTGATCGTATTGGACATCTATGTGATTACATCCTGTTTGACTCAGCTTGGGTTGGCTATGAGCAATTTATTCCTATGATGAATGACTGCTCGCCTCTGCTGCTCGAACTGACGCCTGAAGATCCCGGTATTATCGTGACTCAGTCAGTGCACAAACAGCAGGCTGGCTTCTCACAAACCTCGCAAATTCACAAAAAAGACTCACATATCAAAGGCCAAGCCAGATACTGCAACCATAAACGCTTCAACAACGCCTTTATGATGCACGCCTCTACCAGCCCCTTCTATCCGCTGTTTGCCGCATTGGATGTGAACGCTAAAATGCACGAAGGCGCCAGTGGCCGTTATCTGTGGCGTGAGGCGGTAAAAGCTGGTATTGAAGCTCGCAAGTTACTGCTCAAAAAATGCAAATATATCAAGCCATTTATCCCAAGCATGATCGAGGGACGCCCATGGCAGGATTATCCAACCGAACAAATGGCCGATGATTTACGTTTCTTCGAGTTTGAACCCGGACAAAAATGGCACTCCTTCGACGGTTACGAAAAAGGCCAATATTTCGTAGACCCTTGTAAGTTCCTATTAACCACGCCAGGTATCGATGCCGAAACCGGTAAATATACTGAGTTTGGTATTCCAGCAACTATTCTGGCTAACTTCTTACGTGAAAATAATATTATTCCCGAGAAGTGCGACTTAAATTCGATTTTATTCCTGATGACGCCAGCAGAAGATATGGCGAAGATGCAACACTTAGTGTCGCAAATATCTCGTTTTGAAAAGTTAGTCGACGAAGATGCGCCATTATCTGAAGTATTACCTAACGTCTATAACGCAAATAAAGCCCGTTATAAAGACTATACCATTCGTCAACTCTGCCAAGAGATGCACAACCTTTATGTCAGCCATGACGTAAAACAACTGCAAAAAGAAATGTTCCGTCAGGCGCATTTCCCAACAAAAGTGATGGATCCACAGGAAGCCAACCTCGAGTTTATCCGTGGCAAAGTGGAGTTAGTGCCACTGTCACAAATTGAGGGACGCATTGCCGCTGAAGGTGCATTGCCTTACCCACCTGGAGTGTTATGTGTGGTCCCAGGTGAAATATGGGGCGGCGCGGTACAACGTTATTTCTTAGCCCTTGAAGAAGGCATCAACTTATTACCCGGATTCTCCCCTGAGTTACAAGGTGTTTATCTCGAAAACACCCCAGACGGAAAAATCCAAGCCCTAGGTTATGTATTAAATAAATAATTGAAACCCGGCTGCAGAGTTAATTAACCCCGCTCTGCAGTCAATTTCAAACTTCTATAATGAATAACATTATTAGGTCATTATTATGAGTAAATCAGCAAATAAAATTGGTGTCGTCCAATTAACTATTATCACCATAGTCAACATGATGGGTTCAGGTATTATCATGTTGCCTACCCAATTAGCCCAAGTCGGTACTATTTCTATCCTTTCTTGGTTAGTGACTGCGGCGGGTTCTACGGCGCTTGCTTATGCCTTTGCTAAATGCGGTATGTTCAGTAAAAAATCAGGTGGTATGGGCGGTTACGCCGAATATGCCTTCGGCCGCAGCGGTAACTTTATGGCGAACTACACCTATGCGGTATCGCTTTTAATCGCTAACGTCGCCATCGCTATCTCTGCCGTGGGTTATGCCGCGGTGCTACTCGAAGTGAACTTAAGCCCAATGGCTATCTGTCTTGCCACCATTGGCGTGCTTTGGTTAGCGACAGTGGCTAACTTTGGTGGCGCCCGCATTACGGGTCGCGTGAGTAGCGTTACCGTGTGGGGGATTATTCTGCCCGTGATTGGTGTGTCGTTAATCGGTTGGTTCTGGTTCGACATCGACCTCTACAAAGGTGCTTGGAACCCACACGATATGCCTTTCTTTAAAGCCTTAGGCGGTTCAATCGCGATGACTTTATGGGCATTCCTTGGCTTAGAATCAGCTTGTGCTAACTCGGAGACAGTAGATAACCCAGAGAAAAACGTTCCTATCGCCGTAATGGGCGGTACCTTAGGTGCAGCGCTTATCTATATCGTTTCAACCAACGTGATTGCCGGTATTGTGCCTAACGCCGACCTTGCCAACTCAAACGCACCTTTCGGTCTAGCCTTCGCGCAAATGTTTAACCCTGTGGTCGGTAAAATCGTGATGGCCTGCGCCATTATTTCCTGTACTGGCTCACTGCTGGGTTGGCAGTTCACTATCGCGCAAGTGTTTAAAGCCTCTGCCGATGAAGGTTTCTTCCCTAAAGTGTTCTCTAAGGTCAGTAAAGCCGATGCGCCAATTTGGGGTATGACCATCATCGTTTCGATTCAAACCCTGCTGTCTCTGATGACTATTAGCCCATCACTGAGCAAACAGTTTGAAGCCCTGGTTAACCTCGCCGTGGTGACTAACATTGTGCCTTACATCCTGTCGATGGCAGCCCTAGGTGTGATGCAAAAACAACTCAAAGTACCAGCGAACAAGGCCCGTGTTGCCAACGTGATTGCGGTTATCGGCGCCCTGTATAGCTTCTACGCCCTCTATAGCTCTGGTGAAACCGCAGTGATGTTAGGCGCTATCGCGACCTTCTTCGGTTGGACCATCTACGGGGTGATTTCCAATAAAACACCAACAGCTGAGATCAAAGCAGCGTGAGCACGTCTCCCCTGCGATTCTCACCCATTACTAGATAAGAAACATAAAACCAATCCGTCTTCAGGGACTTTAAGCCACAGTGCTTAAGGTCCCCAGACAAAACTTGCCTAATTTCGGTGGAACTATGAAAAAAACATGCATCGCTCTAATGCTACCTATGCTGTTGGCCGCCACCAGCAGCCAAGCGGTTGAACTCTATAACGATCAAAAAAACTCATTAGATTTAAGTGGTTGGTTAGGCTTCGCGGCACTCAACGACAGCCACGATACCTCAGTCATTGACGACTCCTCCCGAGTACGATTTAGCTTTGAACGCAGCGAGAGAAATGGCTGGACCGCCTTTGCCACTACGGAATGGGGCATCAACATGGTGTCCAGCGATGACAGTTTAGTGATGCAAGGCGGCAAACTGGCCGCCGAAAAAACCGAAGACTTCCTCTATAACCGTTTAGGTTATGTCGGTATGTCGCACGATGAATGGGGTAGCCTCAGTTTTGGTAAGCAATGGGGCGCTTACTACGATGTTGCAGGCACGACAGATTTACCGAACGTCTTCGCCGGATATAGTGTCGGCGCCTACGCCTTTAGCGATGGCGGCTTAACCGGAACAGGCCGTGCCGACTCCGCGTTTATCTATCGAAATAGCTTTGGCCCAGTGCAAATTGCCCTGCAATACGCCGCCAAAACTAATGGTGATGTCACCTTAAAAAACGATGACGGCAGCGAAATGACCAACTCTGAGCTTAATTTCGATAGCAGTTACGGTGCCAGCCTGACCTACTCACTCACAGATAAATTTAAACTGCTCGCCGGCTTTAACCGTGGCGACTTTGAAGGTCACTTAGGAAACACTCAAGTTGATGAAACCAACGAAATCGTCGGTATCGGCGCCATGTATGGTGATTACTATCACTACGCCGATAACCGCGAAGCCAGCGGTCTCTACGTCGGCTTTAACGCCCATCAGAGTAAGAACAATGAACTAGTCGGCGGCGAGCTCTACGACGCTACTGGCGCTGAGCTGATGACGGCATATCAATTCGATAATGGCTTTGTGCCTATGATTGTCCTCAGCTATTTGGACTTAGACACAGATGTCAGCACGCCCATCCAAGGCAAATGGACCCGCCAATTCGCCATGCTTGGCCTGCACTACCGTTACAGTAACGACACTGTGATGTTTGCCGAAATGAAGTTAGATTTCAGCAACATGGATGATCCAGCACTCGAAGCGCAGGAAGATAATGGCTTTGCAGTAGGGATTAACTACTTCTTTTAGGAATGGACAGTCTTCATCAGGCTCTCCCGTACATTGAGGGATAGTGGCTCACGTTCCTCATATCCGTGGGCCCATTTGAGACTGAGGTGCGGCGCACGTTCCGTCTACAAACGCTCGCCACACACTCATTGGATGGTACCGCTGGTTTACCATCATCTCTGCGCCACTCCAAATAGGTTTACTGGAGTGGCTTTTTTTCGCCGTTACTTAGCGTGCTGACGGCCTAAAGAGGCTTTGTTTCCACGACCTTGGTGGCCAGCTTTACCCTGCTCTGATTTTCCCTTAAAGCCCGACTGACCAAAAGGTGCCTTAGCGCCCGGACGGCTACTCTTAGGCTGCTGACCTTGCGCTGCATTCGCCCCAGGCTTAGGTCCCTTAGGCTTGCTTGCGCTCGGTTTGCCCTTGGCATCGCCTTTACCCTTACGCTCATCGAACTGATTGCCCGAGAAGCGCGTCAGGGCTTTTTGCCCTTGGTTAGCATCCTTCATCCATTTCTGGCCACGTTCGTTGCGCCCTTCTGGTGGAACGAGGTGATTCGGACTGTTACCAATCAAATCTTCACGTCCCATGGCAATCAAGCCTTCGCGGATGATAGGCCAACCCGCTGGGTCGTGGTAACGCAGCAGCGCCTTATGCAGGCGACGTTGGCGGCCCTTCTTCGGCACTGGCACCACCTCACTGGTGTGCTTCACGTTTTTCAGCGAGTTCAACTCAGTGTGATAAATGGTCGTCGCATTTGCCATTGGCGATGGATAGAAGTTTTGCACTTGGTCGAGCTTAAACTTACGCTCCTTCAGCCAGAGCGCGAGGTTGAGCATATCCTCGTCGGTTGTGCCCGGATGCGCCGAAATAAAATAAGGGATCAGGAACTGTTCTTTACCCGCTTCCTTAGAATACTTGTCGAACAGCTCTTTAAACTTATCGTAGGCGCCCATGCCGGGTTTCATCATCTTGCTGAGCGGCCCTTCTTCGGTATGCTCAGGGGCGATTTTCAAATAGCCGCCCACATGGTGCTGGACCAACTCTTTGACGTAGGCCGGATCTTCAATCGCTAAGTCGTAACGCACGCCCGAAGCAATCAAGATTTTCTTGATGCCGGGCACGGCGCGAGCTGCGCGGTACAAGTCGATAGTGTGTTTATGATCTGTACCTAAATGGCCGCAAATCGATGGATACACACAGGATAAACGGCGACAGGTTTTCTCCGCTTTTTCACTGGTACAGCCGAGGCGATACATGTTGGCGGTGGGGCCGCCTAAGTCGGAAATCACCCCAGTAAAGCCGGGAACCTTATCCTGAATATCTTTGATTTCTTTAATAATCGATTCTTGCGAACGGCTCTGGATAATCCGGCCTTCATGCTCGGTAATCGAGCAGAATGAACAGCCACCAAAGCAACCGCGCATGATGTTGATCGAGGTTTTGATCATGTCATAGGCGGGGATTTTGTCCTTACCGTAGGCAGGATGCGGCACCCGTTGATAGGGTAAATCGAATACGGCATCCATCTCGTCGGTATTGAGTGGCCAAGCCGGAGGGTTCACCCACACGCCACGGTCACCGTGGGGCTGGAACAGCGCTCGCGCACAACCCGGATTTTGCTCTTGGTGCAAAATCCGCGAGGCATGGGCGTATAAGTATTTGTCCTCAGAGACCTTTTCAAAGGCTGGCAGCAGCACATAGGTTTTATCCCAAGGCTTAGGGCGTGGCGGCTGCACACTGATGGGTTTTGGCGCATCGTTATCGAAAATTTTAACATCCGATGGGCCAGATAAATTGGCACAGCCCACATCGTCGGCGCCATAGGGGTTCGGGATAGGATCGATTTTATGCAGTTGATCTATCTTGCGAGAATCCATCCCACGCCACTCGGGCATAGGCTCTTTACGGATAACGGCAGTGCCGCGCACATCCTGAATATCCCCAATGGCTTCACCCGCCGCTAAACGACGCGCCACTTCAGCCAGCGGACGCTCGGCGTTGCCGTACATCAAGATGTCGGCCTTGGCATCGAAAATCACGCTGCGACGGACTTTGTCCGACCAATAATCGTAGTGCGCGATACGGCGCAGGCTCGCCTCGATGCCGCCAATGATCACTGGCACATCTTTAAAGGCTTCTTTACAACGTTGGGTATAAACGGTCACGGCACGGTCTGGGCGCTTACCGCCCACATCGCCAGGAGTATAAGCATCATCGCTGCGGATACGACGGTCGGCGGTGTAACGGTTGATCATCGAATCCATGTTGCCGGCGGTGACACCAAAAAACAGATTCGGGCGGCCAAGCTGCATAAAGGCATCTTTGCTCGACCAATCGGGCTGAGAAATAATCCCGACGCGGTAGCCTTGGGCTTCTAACATCCGGCCAATGACCGCCATACCAAAGCTGGGATGGTCCACATAGGCGTCACCAGTGACAATAATAATGTCACAGCTGTCCCAGCCTAATTTCTCCATCTCCTTGCGAGACATAGGTAAGAAAGGCGCGGTGCCGAAGGACTCGGCCCAATACTTGGGATGGCTAAACAGTGTGGATTCAACTTGCATCGATTTTGACCCAAAAGCGTAATGTCAAACAAAGGTGCAGGCAAAAACAGGCCGCACCGATTTAGGGACGCGGAGTATAGCAGGCAAACAGGGATAAGTGCGATTAAAAAAACAGCAGCCGAGGTGTTTTTCGGGGTATTTGCACCAATGTGCTCAATACCCCTAAAGTGGCTAGGGATATGGCTTAGACGGCCATTACCCTATCTCAGCCATTACAGACTTTGAGCAAAATGCACTAAGTTGACTAAGGCTAGGCTGATAGTCACCAACCAAGTGAGCAACACGCCCCAAAAACGGCCGAAATGATAACCGCCTTTCCCCTGAGTTAACCCTATCGCATGGAGCAAGCGCGCCACAATCCACACTGTACCAAAACAATGCAAATAGAAATGCGCTAAGCCACCCGCCTCGGCCACCAGCATTAAAATCAATACTATGGGCGCATTCTCAATCAGATTCGCATGCACCCTGCCCGCCAGCGCCAAGGCATTGTTGCCGCCATCGCCGATACCGATTTTTTGGCTTCGTCTTAATTTCACCACTCGATAAGCCAGCGCGATTATCAACAACCCAGTCAAGCTGGCGTAAAACCCTGTTACCATCAACGGCATAGCGATTCCCTTTTGATTAACATCACCGCGGTATAGACCGCAAAAATTCAGCAATTTATTTGTATTAAGCTTAAAAGCCATTAACCTTTTAGCGACAAGATAGGTTAATATGCGCGCGTGATCTCTTACAACTTTTTATACAGTGAATAGCCCGATTGGATAACGAACAGTTTCTCGAAAAGCGTAAATTTATCATTAAGCTAGGCAAGGCTTTACATAAGTTTGGCACACCCGCTTACCGTCTTGAAACCCATTTGCAAACCGTCTCACGGACGCTCGGAATCGAAGGTTATTTTTTAATCTCGCCGACCTCGATGACCTTCGTATTACAACACGATACCGATCAAGAATATAACCATGTTGCGCGGGTTAAACCCGGCGAATTGGATTTAGGCTCCCTCGCCCGCACCGATGAACTGGTTGATGAGCTCACCTCGGGTAAACGCACACTCACCGAAGCCTTAGACAGGCTAGAGGAAATTGCCAACAAACCCAACCCCTACGGCCCAGCATTAACCTGTTTCTCCTTTGGCACCTCGGCGGCCGCCTTTGCCATGTTGATGGGCACGGGTTGGAACGATGTCTTTTGGTCAGGCTTGTTAGGCTTGCTAGTCTATGGCTTTGTGTACCGCGCCGAGCGTTCGACGCGCATGGCAGAAGTCTTAGAGCCCTTCGCGACGATTGTTTGCGCCATTGCCGCCTGCGCCATTGCCCGCATCGATCCCAATATTAATATTCCCGTGGTGATCCTCTCCTCCATCATCATCTTTATTCCCGGCTTAGCCTTAACCTTAGGGTTGGCAGAACTGGCGGCTCGCGACCTGATCTCGGGCACTGCGCGGATTATGGACGCCAGTATGTTGTTGTTTAAGCTGTACTTTGGCGCAGTGCTGGGGATGGCGATCGGTAAAGCCTTCTTCGGTGAAGCTATTCATATCGAGCCTGAAGGCTTACCACGCTGGGCGATTTGGTCGGCGGTGCCTATCCTGTCGATGGCGCTGGTGTTTATCTTTAAGGCACGGATGCAAGATTCGCCCTGGGGCGTGCTGGCGGGGATAGTGGCATTCTTCTCCGCCATGTTAGGCGGGCACTTTTTTGGGGATTCGGTGGGGATCTTCTTCGGCGCCCTAGCCGTAGGGGTTTACTCCAATCTTTATGCCCGTTGGATGAAGGCGCCCGCCTCGATTGCACTGCTGCAGGGTATCGTTATCTTAGTGCCCGGCAGTAAAACCTACATAGGGCTGAACGCGCTGATCTCGGGTGAGACTATGCTTAATCAGGCACATATTGGCTCGCAGATCTTTTTGATCTTTATGTCGCTTATCGCCGGACTGATTTTTGCCAACGTCGTGGTACCACCAAGACGAACGCTATAACCTCTCACCCTAGGGCTGGCGCCAAGCCCAGCCCGATTCTTAAAGCAACCTTAAGTAAAATCATAATCTTATTAAAATGTTTCCTTGACTAATGGTCACTTCCCGTGTGTTATTAAATTGTGAAGTGCAGCAGAGCCTTATGCTGTTGCTATCCAGTTTACGGGAGTGGTTTTATGCAGAAGTTTACCCTGTATGCATCGATTCTACCTTGTTGTCTCTGTGGTCTAGTCAACCTAGCCAGAGCGGATGAGGCTGCCCCCAAAACGCCCCCCGAGGAAGCCTCTAAAAAGGTCAGCAAGATTGTCGTGGTGAGCAACCCGATTTTCGATGAGTCCGATCCCGACGCATTTTTTATCCACCGCTGGGCAAACTATCTGCATATCAACACCAAGGAATACGTGGTTAAAGATAGGCTGACTTTTGGTGAAAACGATACAGTTACCCAAAAAGACCTCGACGAGTCACAACGTTTACTGCGCGCCGAACCTTATATTCGCGATGCAAAAGTCTATGTCAGTGAGAAAGATCCCGAGGCCGATGTCCACCCAGATGATGAGTCCATCGTTATCGAGACCTGGGATAACTGGTCCCTGCTCCCCACCACCAGCTTTAGTAGCTCGGGCGGTGACACCCGTTACTCCTTTGGCGTGAAAGAAGACAACCTCTTCGGTACTGGCATACGCACCCGTTTAAAATATCAATCCGACGAGTCACGCACTGGCTATAAATTTGCCTTCGAAGCGCCCATTAGCATTATCGACCACGGTATTGTCGCCGCCGAGTTTTACGATAATAGCGACGGCCAGGCAAAGCATGTGTATGTGAGTAAGCCCTTCTATTCATTGAATACTGAGACCATGTACTCGGCGGAGTTTTTGGATGATAGCCGCACCGATATCTTGCGGCAGAACGGCCATGAGGTGAACGAGTTTGAACACACTGTCGACTATCTTAATCTGCAATACGGTTGGCTACTCAATAGAAACAATGACAATCTTTCCCGCTTTATAGCAGGCTTTACCCAAGATAAGCACGAGTTTGCCAATTCAGAGGTTTACCCCACATCCGAGTTACCGCAGGACAGGGACTTTATGTATCCCTGGGTCGCCTATGAGTTTATTCAGGACGACTTTCAGGTACTCAATAATGTGCACCTTATTCGTAATAACGAAGACTTTAACTTAGGTTGGCACCACTATATTCAATTGGGTATCGAAACCAATGACATAGGCGACAATAACCCCGTGGGCTATCACTTCAAATGGCAAACTACCCGCGGGTATAAGTTTGATGAGCATTTATGGCTACTCGAAATGGGCGCCACCAGCACCTTAGGCACCACCCCAAAAGATACCTATCAAGCCAATGTTCAGGCCGAATACTTCTATCAAATCAATCCTAAATGGATAGCCTATGGCAAGGCGTGGGCAAGCGTGTCGAATAACACTTACCTCGACCTCACCGAAGGGCTAGGCGATGAAACCGGGGTACGCGGTTATCCCAACGAATATCAGCAGGGCGATAACCAATGGTTACTCACCGCCGAAATCCGTAATTATCCCAATATCAACCTATACCAATTGGCCGAACTCGGCTGGGCGGTATTTGCCGATGTCGGCCAAGCCTCGGGTGGTCCGTTAGCGGCCAATAACGAGGTCAGCGGCCCGCTTGCCAGTTTCGGTATTGGCGCGCGGATTTATTCCTCTCGCTCCAGTTACGGCAACGTCGCCCATATTGACCTCTCAGTGCCCTACACGGGTGGTGATTCGGTCAACAGTTGGGAATGGCGTTTTCTGGTGAAGCGTAGCTTCTAATCTATGGTTTAGCGCGCATCGGATATGCGCCTCGTTTTATCGCTGAGCACGCAGTTTTAGCAGTAAACGCTTGTCAGCCATCGACAAAGCGCATAGCGTAACTTAAGCATTTAACGGGAATAAGGGACTAAAATGAAAAACTTCGCCGCTGGGCTAAACAACTTTTGGGTGGGATTATTCACGGGGATCATGCTGCCGCTGATTATCGTCGCGGGATTGTTATACGCCACCGTCGATAAATTCACCGGACTCATAGAAGACGCCGCCATCGCGCCTTTAATTAGTCGCAGTGAACAGACCTTCGATAGAGTCGATAATCTGCTCCTCACCTTAGACAATAAAGTCGACGACGCAAATTTAAAGGACGTAGCACTTTTAGCCCCGTTAAAAAACGCGCAATTGCTCCCAGAGCTACAGGCCCTCGCCAGTGGAGTCACTAACCTCAAACAGACAGTCACAGATATCGATAAGCAAGCCGTATTAGCAAACCTGCAGGAAAAACTGCAAGCCTCACTTGCGACCAAATTCCCCGAGGATAAAGCGAAAGAACTCGCTCAGAATCTTATCAATATTGCGCAAGTGCTTGCGAGCGAACAAAAACACTCATCGGCAGCTGTAGAACAAACACCGAATAATTAAGCCGATAGCGATAAATAGATAGGGAAGAGTCCCCTTTTATTGCTATCAAACCCGCTAACCACTCAGCAAATAAAACTACTCTGCACATAAAAAGCCCGTTTACCTAATTTAGATAAACGGGCTTTTTACTGAATTTGATGAGTTGGCCGATAAGCCGGGTCCTGTCTTGGACAGTCATTCATCTAGGCCTGCAATCGCTCGCAGGCTCAAGCGACCTACCCGGTTCCAACGCGAGCCACGCCATACGGAACCCTATTTGGTCTTGCTTCGGGTGGAGTTTACCTTGCTACGGACTATTGCTAGCCGCACGGTGCGCTCTTACCGCACCCTTTCACCCTTACCACCTTAGCCTAGGCTATGATGGCGGTCTCCTCTCTGTTGCACTTGTCGTCGGTTCGCACCGCCCAGGCGTTACCTGGCACCCCGCTCTGTGAAGCCCGGACTTTCCTCCCCGCTCTTGCGAGCGCAGCGACTGTCTGGCCAACTCGGCGCGGATTATAGCCTAAGCAATCTGCGCGTACCACTGTTAATCCCGTCAGTGTGTGCCTATCTCAAAGATCCGCTTATAAATCCGACTCTAAACCGAACTTATACAGGGCATTCTTTTTAAGACCGTGAATTTGCGCGGCAATGGCGGCGGCCTTTTTGAGGGGCAATTCTTCACAGAGTAATTTCAAGGTGTTGATGGCGACAGTCGGAATGGCGTCATCATCCTCCGCGGCGCGATGCCCATGCACCATCAGCACTATCTCGCCTTTTTGCTGGTTAGGATCGCTACTGACCGTGGTCAACACCTCGGCCACAGAGCCAGATAGGAAGGTCTCGAAGGTTTTAGTGACTTCCCGAGCCATCACCACTTGCCTCTCGCCGCCTAACACTTCGACCATGGTCGTCAGGCTATGCTCGATGCGGTGCGGTGATTCATAAAAAATCAGCGTGCGAGGGTCTTCCTTAAGCTCGAGTAACTTATCGGCGCGCGCCTTCTCTTTAGAAGGTAAAAAGCCTTCGAAGGAGAAGCGATCCGACGGTAAACCCGACGCGCTTAATGCAGTAATCGCCGCGCAAGGGCCGGGCAATGGGATCACTCTGAACCCCGACTGGCACACATGGGAGACTAAGTGATAGCCAGGGTCAGAAATCAGCGGCGTGCCCGCATCGGAAATCAGCGCAATCGATTGCCCTGCGGCTAACTGCTCGACAATCCACTGGGCGCGAGCGCGCTCGTTGTGGTCATGCAATGCAATAGTTTTGGTAGAAATACCAAAATGACTCAATAACTTGCCGCTGTGGCGCGTATCTTCACAGGCAATCAATGCGACCTGAGTGAGCACTTCGATAGCACGTGGGCTCATGTCCCCCAAGTTACCAATGGGAGTGGGAACAATGTAGAGTGCGACGCTTTGGTCCATATATACCTCGGTAATGACAGTGCCAAGACTTTCGTCAAGCGCAAGAGAAGGTTAAACTAGAGGCAGCATCTTACCAGAGTGAAGCCCAGTGTTAAAAAGCCTGAATACAACTAAGTTCGTTTCCGTGGCCATTTTATCCGCAGTGTTGGCGGGTTGCGGCAGCCAAGCGCCCAGCTCAACCGGTACTGCCCCCACAGTGGCCACCTCTTTAGCCTCTGCACCATTGGCGCCCAATGTGTATTTAGCACAGGCCGCGAATAGTAAAGATCCGCAGCAGCGCGATACTAACCTGCTGCTGGCGGCGCATGCCTATATCAATGCCAATGACTATGCGGCGGCGCAGAAACTGCTGAAGTCGATGCAGCCAAGCCTGACTCAGACTCCTACTCTGGTGGCCGAGCATAAATACCTGACGGCGCGGGTATTAGAGCATACATCGACCTATGTCGAGGCGCTCAAGACTCTGAGCTATCCAAGCACTTGGGTTTTACCCGGCTGGCAAATGGCCGCGTATCATCAATTTAGAGCGCATTTGTTCCAGTTGAATAAGCAACCTATCGAACAAGTGCGCGAGCTGAGTTTATTGACCACCTATTTACCGCCCGCCGAGGCGAGTGAAGTCAATAACCAAATCTGGCAAGTGTTGCAGCCAATGCATGAGCAAACCCTGCAAACCTTTATCCGCGATGCCAACAACCCAGTATTTGCTGGTTGGTTGCAACTCGCCTATATCGCCAAACATTATGCGGTCGACCCCAATCAACTGGTTCGTTACTTAGGCGACTGGCAAAAGCAGAATCCTTATCATCCCGCGGCAGCCAAATTACCGACCGATTTGGATCGGGCACTCAATGCCAAGCCATTTATGCCGAAGAATATCGCCGTTTTGCTTCCGCTTACAGGCCAGCGCGCGGGTGCCGCCAACGCGATTCGCCAAGGGATTTTGGCCAGCTATTTAGCCAAACCTAATGAGCAGGTTGCGGTTAATTTTTACGATACCGCCAATGATGCCGTAGCGGCCTATCAGCAAGCGGTGAACGCGGGCGCCGAGTTTATTATTGGCCCCTTACTGCCAAATGAAATCGATCAATTGCTGGCACTGAACAGCAACACCAGCCCTGCGATCAGCACTCCATCGGGTTCTGCACCTACCGCGCCCGCAGTACCGACAGCACCAATCCCGCAGCTGTTTTTAAATCAAACCGATAAGTTTGTGCCCGATATCAATAAGTTCTACTTTGCACTGTCACCCGCCCAAGAAGCTGCCGATGCCGCAACGCGCATGTATCAAGATGGCGTGACTATGCCATTACTGCTCGCCAGCAACGATGCCACAGGCAAACGCATGGCAGAAAGCTTTATCCAAGCCTGGAAAAAGAAAAGCGATACCCCTATCGAAGTCTATTACTACGATGGTGGCGATAAGATGAAAACCACAGTGCAGGATGCACTCGGTGTCCGTGATAGCCAAGCGCGTATCGCGCGGATAAAGGAGCTGCTCGGTAATTCGGTACAGGCCGATTTTCGTTCGCGCCAAGATATCGATGCGATCTATATGATCTCGACGCCGCAGGATTTAACCTTGCTCAAGGCCTTTATCGATGTGAACTTCAGCGTCTTTACTCAGCCAGTGCCGCTGTACACCTCAAGCCGCAGCCGCATCGACAACGAATCGAGCCAAACGGCGCAGGATTTAAATAACCTGACCATGAGCGATGCACCTTGGCTGATGCAAAACAGTGAAGAAAACCTGATGGTTAACACACTATGGTCGGGCTGGAATAACGGCCAGAAACGCCTGTTCGTGATGGGCTATGATGCCATGGATTTGATCAGCAAACTGGCGCAGATGCGCTCATTCACGGGTTACCAGTTCAATGGTCGTAGCGGCGTGTTATCCGTCAATCCTGACGGCGTGATTAACCGCCAATTAAGCTGGGGACGCTATCAGAGAGGCAGTTTCCGTCAACTATGACACTCGGACAGCAGGCAGAGTCGCTCGCTCAAGGTTACCTCGAACAGCAAGGTTTAACCTTTGTCGAGCGCAATGTCCGCTATCCCTTTGGTGAAATAGACCTCGTCATGCGCCATAAACACCACTGGGTATTTGTTGAAGTAAAATATCGCTCAGCAAATCAATTTGGCGGCGCAATACAAGCACTTAGCAAAGCACAAATCGGCAGGATCCGCATGGCGGCCAGCCACTATTTACAGACGCATAAACTGGATGTGCCGTGCCGATTCGACGTTGTCGCCATCGAAGATGCGCAAATCCACTGGCTAGTCGATGCCTTTTAAACGAGACCTTCGACTCAGCTAATCGAATAATTTTTAACGCTTATGCCTCAACTCCACCGTGGAAATATGGCATCATAGCCACACTTTATCCTGAAAGGATGTATCCATGTTAGAACGCATTAAAGACAGCTTTACTGAATCTATCCAGACCAAAATCGATGCAGCCGAAGCACTGCCAGAATCCATCGCCAAAGCGGCCGAGATGATGGTGCAATGTCTTTTGGGCGGCAATAAAATTCTTGCCTGCGGTAACGGTGGCAGTGCCGGTGATGCTCAGCACTTCTCGGCCGAGCTATTAAACCGCTACGAAATTGAACGTCCACCATTGCCCGCGATTGCGCTGTCAACTGACACTTCAACCATCACTGCGATTGCCAACGACTACAGCTATGATGAGATTTTCTCAAAACAAATCTTAGCCTTAGGTCAACCTGGTGACATTCTGCTGGCGATTTCCACCAGCGGTAACTCAGGCAACGTGATTAAAGCCATGGAAGCCGCCCTGAGCCGCGATATGACGATCGTTGCCTTAACTGGTAAAGACGGTGGCGCGATGGCGGGATTACTGAGCGTGGGTGACGTGGAAATCCGTGTCCCCTCTAACGTGACGGCACGTATTCAAGAAGTACACTTACTGGTTATCCACTGCCTCTGTGACAATATCGACCGCACACTCTTCCCGCAGGACGAACAGCAATGAGATATGCTGCCCCACTGTTAATGGTTTGCATGCTGCTGCAAGGTTGCGCCGGTGCCGTTATGGTGGGCGCAGTCAGTGGCGCCATGATGGCCAACGATGAGCGTTCGGTGAAGACTCAGCTCGACGATACCAATACCGATTTTAAGATCACCAGTGCCCTGCTGGAGCATGAAGATCTGAAGAAACAAACGAATATCACGGGTGTTTCGGTTAACGGTAATGTGCTGATGATTGGCCAAGCCCCCAACTCTATGTTGAGGGATAAGGCGATTAAGGTCGTACAAGATCTTAAGCTTGGCGGTAAGATCCACAATCAGATCCGCATCGGTAACCCGACCTCTTTCACCACCCGTAGTAATGACACTTGGGTGACGACGAAAGTAAAGGGACGCATGCTCAACGAGAAAGAGTTGGATGTCACCCGCATTAAGGTCATCACTGAAAACGGTGAAGTCTTCCTACTCGGACTCATTCACCGCTCTCAGGCCGACATGGCGGTCGATATCGCGCGCAACACCGCGGGCGTGCGTAAAGTCGTTAAAGTATTCGAATACATCGAATAACCGATTGAGCCTAAGCCCTTAGGGTTTAGGCTCGCCTTCTACCGCTTCTAGTCCTAACGCTTTTACTTGGATGTTATCCATCACCTTGGGTGACTTGGCCATCCACATGCCAATCCAAGGTAAAAACAGTGACGGCAACACAATCAATGCGGCGCCCAGCCAACTTAGGCTATCTAACCATTCATCGAATAACAGCCAGCCCAAAAAGACGATAAATAACAGGCCTGTATATTCGGCAATCGCAATATCGCTCGCCTGCGCGCGACGATAGGCCAGCACGCAGAACCAGTGATAAATCAGCAAAAAAGCATTACTGAGTAGTGCTACGGCTAACAATCCCCAGCTCAGCCCCTCAAGTCCTTGAAAGGCCGCGATGATTAAAGTCGCAGGAATACCCAACAGGTTATACAACATTAAGGTTAATACTGGATGTTCAGTATTTGGGACTTTTTTCAGGGTCAACTGGTTGACGGCAAAGGTAAATGCCGAAAATAACACTGCCAACCCAAACCAGTTCATCTCACTCGGTCTGAGGATAATTAAGATCCCGACAAACCCGAGTAATGTGCATACCACTTGCCCTGTGGTGATCCGCTCCTTTAAAAACCAATAGCCCATCAGAATAATCATCAGCGGCGCCGAGTAAAACAGTGAGCTGACCGTCGCCAGCGGCAAAGCCATTAGGCCAATAATTAAAAAAAGCGCGCCAACCGAGCCTATGTTGGCACGCCAAAGGTGGACCGAAATATGTTCCGTCTTGGGTCGCTGTGAGTACAACCAAATGGGGATTAACATCAATACTGAAGTGATTTGTCTCACGAGTAGAAAAGTGGCCGCATTTGCATCTTCTGGCAGCCATTTGATCGATACATCGTAAAAAGCACTAAATAGATTACCCACTATCAATAAAATCAAACCGATAACTACAGGGCGCTGCATTTTTTACCATCCGAAAATCTCGATGCTGGCATGATAATCCCCACAAAACTTAAGCTGAAATGATGCTTTCTCATGCTAGATGAATTAAATTCATACTAAATCTTTTAGGCGTTGAAAATCATGAGAAAGCTTCCTCCATTACGCGCACTACAAGTCTTTGAGACCGCCGCAAGGCAACAGCATTTTTCCAAGGCTGCCGCCGAACTTTGCATTACCCAAAGCGCAGTTTCACACCAAGTGCGTGTATTGGAGGAGTACTTTGGTGAACAACTTTTTGATCGTCAGGGACGAAAATTACAACTCACGACTAAAGGCCAAAGCTTATTTATTGAGTTAGAAAGGATTTTTAATGAGTTAAGCGATCTTAATCTCAAGATCCGTGACACCCCGAACCAACAACTCTGTTTGGCGGTGTATAGCTCTTTTGCGGTGAAATGGTTGATCCCAAGATTAGCGGATTTTAGGCGCCAGTATCCCAGCGTTAAAATTCGCCTCGAGATGATCACTCAAGACCCCGATCTCAGCACCAGCACGGCCGATATCTTTATCGCGGGCAAACTCAATCAGCGCGGCTATTGGCAACAGTTACTGCATAAGGAGCGGCTCATCCCAGTATGTAGCCCGAGTTTTTACCCCAAGTGGCGTGATATTAACTTAAGCAATTTCCAGCAACAGGCACTACTGATTGTGGACGAGGGGCTGCTAGGACTCGATTGGCATAAATGGTCATCGGCCCACCAGATCCCACTGAATAATGAGCAACAACATATTTTTAGCCATATCGTAATGGCAATTGAGGCGGCAATTGCGGGCCAAGGCCTCGCCCTCGCCCCCGATTTTATGGTGGCAGGTGATATTAGCACCGGCAGACTGGTGGCGGTTAATCTGCCCGATGTTCATACGGGCTTTGAGTTTAGTTTTATCTGTAAGCAGCGCCGTCTGGCTGAACCCGCGATTGCAGCCTTTTCCTCTTGGCTAAAATCGCAGGCCTAAACGCTTAACCAACCCAATGAGTAACAGACATAAAAAAAGCCGACCTAAGAATTGGTCGGCTTAATAACGTGTTGTGTAATGGACTTTTTAGGGCAAATTACACTAACAAACCAATCTTCTCGTACACCTTTTTCAGCGTCACTTCGGCGCGAGCCTGGGCATTTTCGGCGCCCGCTCTCATCACTTGGTCGAGGTAAGCACGGTCGGCACGCAGCGCACGGTAACGCTCTTGCAGCGGCTCTAACATGCCCACTACCGCCTCACCTGCGGCACCTTTTAAGTGACCATACATCTTGCCTTCAAACTCGGCTTCGAGGCTGGCAATGCTTTGACCCGTGATACCCGACATTAAACTCAACAGGTTAGATACGCCTGGCTTGTTTTCCATATCGAAACGCACGACTGGCGGCTCGTCACTGTCGGTCATGGCTTTTTTCAACTTTTTCATGACCGCTTTTGGATCTTCAAGCAGGCCAATCACGTTGTTACGGTTGTCGTCCGACTTAGACATCTTCTTCAGCGGATCCTGCAGCGACATCACCTTAGCGCCATGCTCAGGAATAAAAGGCTCTGGAATGGTAAACGTCTCGCCGTAAGCGTTGTTAAAGCGAGTCGCGATATCACGTGTTAACTCAAGATGTTGTTTCTGATCTTGACCAACGGGGATTTCATTTGCTTGATAGAGCAGAATATCCGCCGCCATCAGTACAGGATAACCAAACAGACCGACGTTAATGTTGTTGGCGTGCTTTTGTGACTTATCCTTAAACTGCGTCATACGGCTCAATTCACCCATTTGGGTATAGCAATTTAACGCCCAACCCAGTTGGGTATGCTGTGGCACTTGGGATTGGATAAACACTGTGCTCTTCTTTGGATCGACACCACAGGCTAAATACAGTGCAAGCGTATCTAAACAGGCTTCACGCAATGCTTGAGGGTCTTGGCGCACGGTAATGGCATGCAAGTCCACCACACAATATAGGCAGTCGTGGCTATCTTGCATGGCAACCCATTGACGCAATGCACCCATGTAGTTACCTATGGTTAATTCGCCGGACGGCTGTGCACCGCTGAGTACTATGGGTTTGGTCATTACGTCATTGCTCCAAATAAAGATAAAAAGATTCGATTAAACTGGCTGAGCGAGATTTAGCCAGCGCAGGATCTCGACAAACTGCTCGCATACAGCGTCAGGGCCAGTGAGCCCAATATCTTCACCGTAGTTGTAGCCATAGGTCAAGCCGATTGATGCAACACCCGCCGCTTTCGCCGCTAAAATGTCATTTTTAGAATCGCCCACCATCAACAACTCACTTTTATCGAGTTGCCATTCGGCTAATAGATGCTCGAGCGGTAATGGATCGGGCTTCATCTTCGCCAGCGAATCACCACCAAGCACTAAGCTAAAGAAGTCATTAATCTTAAAGGCTTCAAGCAAGGGCAAGGTAAAGCGATAGGGCTTGTTGGTCACCACCGCCAGCTTAAATCCCGCATCAAACAGGATTTGCAGCACTTGGTGCACATCGGCATAGAGTGCACTGTGCTTCTCAAGATTTTCTTGATAGTGATGCATAAAGATGGGCATAGCCGCATCCAATGCCGTTTGCTCAACGTCTGTACCTAAAGCGTGACTCATGGCGCGGCGCATCAGCATTTCAGCGCCATTGCCCACCCAAGTTCTCACCTGTGCCTCGGTACACGTTGCTAAACCTAATTCGGCGAGTGCCGCCTGGGTCGCGACCGCAAGATCGGGCACACTGTCAATCAGTGTGCCGTCGAGATCAAAGGCAATCGCTTTAATCTGTTCCCGCATTATTTGACCTCAACTTTCGCCAACTCGGCGCGCATCTCGTCGACGACGGCTTTATAGTCTGGCTTACCGAAAATGGCAGAACCTGCGACAAACATATCGGCGCCTGCGGCGGCGATTTCGGCAATGTTATCCACTTTAACGCCACCATCGACCTCTAAGCGAATATCGAAACCACTGGCATCGATACGCTCACGCACTTGGCGTAGTTTATCTAAAGTCGAAGGAATAAAGGATTGCCCACCAAAACCTGGGTTGACCGACATCAGCAGAATCACATCTAGCTTATCCATTACATGGTCAAGATAGTGCAGCGGTGTTGCCGGGTTAAACACTAAACCTGCTTTACAACCCGATTCTTTAATCAGTTGCAGAGTGCGGTCGATATGCTCAGAGGCCTCGGGATGGAAAGTAATAATAGACGCACCCGCCTTGGCAAAATCAGGCACGATACGATCAACAGGCTTAACCATTAAATGCACATCGATATCGGCCGTGATGCCATAGTCACGTAACGCTTTGCACACCATAGGGCCAATGGTTAAGTTGGGCACATAGTGGTTATCCATCACATCAAAATGCACTACGTCAGCCCCTGCATCTAACACGGCTTTAACGTCATCCCCTAAACGGGCGAAATCGGCGGATAAAATCGATGGAGCAATTAAAAATGGGCGCATAGGACACTCGCTGCTATTGAACAAAAAGTGCCTTATTTTACCCTTAGCTAGGTAATGCCTCTATAGCAAATGCCACATTTATCGCGATTGAAACCCAATAGAGGCGCAATCGGCGCGCTCATAACGTACGGTAAACTCAAGGAGATGCTGAAGCGTTAGAAAGATTTTAGTGAAGATTGATAAATTATTGTTCATAAACTAAGCGAGTTTGTTATACTCGGGTCGCTATCGTGGATCATTTAGTGGTTGCAAAGGAAGTATCATGAAGGGGCGGTTAACACAGTTTTCACACATTTTAGGCTCGGTGACCTTTAAGTCATCGATGATGTTGGCATTTACCGCAGTGGTAGTCGCCTCCTTAGCCTTTGGCGTGGAAAAACTCACCGCGAGTAACGATAGCTCTGCCTGTGCTTGTAGTAGCGATACTCGTTACAACAACAGCTTACCTAGCAACCATCCAAATAATCGCTGTGCCGAACAGGCGCAAACCTTAAGCTGGAAGACTTGGCTCACTGGTAAAAATCGCTCTAGCCAGTTCCATTTTGTCGACTTGCTTGAATTACTCCATGGTCATCAAGACAAACCTATCGATGACCTGAAGCCCGCTAATTCACAACAGTCATATTGATGCTAAGCCGGATCTGGCAAGTCTTTCATAGTACGATAGCCGCCTTCTTTGGGGTGCAGTCAGATAGAAATCGTCAAAAAGACTTCCAGACCAACTCGCCATTACCCTATATCTTGATGGGGATAGTGTTAGCAATTGCCTTGGTCGCCAGCCTGATTCTACTTGTTAGCCAAGTCGTTGGTTAAACCACTCGATACGACAACTTAGTATCAATCATCCTGCGGATCATAATTCTCATCGTACAACGCAATCAGCTCGTCGACTTTGTTGCGACCACTGCCATTTTGGCTAATGTTGCGTTGCACTTGGATCTTGGCAAGGTGAGCACCGCGATACAACTCACGTGTCAGTGGAATATCATGGTTACTGATCACGACAGGAATGCGTTGCTCTAACGCCATGTGCCGCGAATAACGCGCCAGCAGCGCCTGATCATCTAGGCTAAAACCCGCACCAACATAGGTGGTAAAACTCGCAGTGGTCGAGAGCGGCGCATAGGGCGGATCGCAATAAATCACATCGCCAGTACGGATTTGCTCGAAGGCTTTTTCATAGCCGATGCACTTAAACTCGGCGCGCTGAGCTTTCTTTGAAAAGGCTAGGATTTCTTTCTCAGGGAAATACGGTTTCTTGTATGAGCCAAAGGGCACATTAAAGCCCCCTTTGCGGTTATAACGGCATAGGCCATTAAAACCATGGCGATTCAAGTACAGAAAATAAACCGAGCGCAAAAAAGGATCGCGGGATTTATTAAAGTCTGTACGCACGCGGTAGTAGGCATCCTTTTGATTCATCTCATCGACGAATAGCTTTTTGGCCGCCGCAATGTATTCGGCAGGCCTTTCTTTCACTATGTTGTAGAGATTGATCAGATCTTGATTGATGTCGCAGAGTAAATAGCTGGGGTAGTCAGTATTTAAAAAGACTGAACCTGCGCCGACAAAGGGCTCAACTAAACGCTCACCTGTCGGTAAGTAGTTCGCGAGCTCATCCACCAATTTAAATTTTCCGCCGGCCCATTTCAGGAAGGCTCTATGTTTTTTGATCATTTAACTTGATGAATGCCGACAAAAATAAAGGCCATGATTGTACTCTGTTTATTCTGAAATTTCACCGCTTGAGCGCGTTTCTTGTAGTTGATAACCGCCGAGTTCTGCCCATTTTTTTATCAGAGGTTGGCTAAGATGATACTCTTTGACCAATTCTGCAGCCGCCTGCTGTGCCGATTGACTGTCGTTAAACTGCCCTACTAACACCACCCAAAACTGTTTGTATTTGGCGACTCGCACCTCTGGCACATTATGCAGTTTCTTAAGGAGCGACTGTACAGTTTCACGCTGGGAGACTGTCGCAATTTGGATCGCATAGCCCGTTTTCGGCCGCGCAGATACTGGCGATGCAGGCTCAGGAGTTGCATTCACCACCTGAGTAGCGGAGTCATCTTTCGCGTGCTCTGTAGGAGCTGGCGCAGGCTCTGCCTCATCAACCTCGGTGACGGTGCTGTCGCCCTTACTTGTCGCTTCATCGACTGGTGGCGCTATGTCTGTCTCTCCTTCCACTTGAGGCTCTTCCCCATGGAACTTAGCTAATGGGTCCGCTTGTTCCACCGCTTCCGCTAATAATGCCTGCGCTAACGACTCGGCTCGCTGCCTAAAATACGGCGCTAGTATCTGTTTGCCATGAGCAAGAAACTCTGCGGAATCCACAGCAGGATAAGTCACGACCTCAAGAATTGGCTCACCGGAAAAGGGTTTAGCCAGACCAAGCCAAATTACTATGGTAATCAGCACACTGGCGAGCCCAATTAGCGCGACTTTGTATTGTGTCCATACTGATTTTTTCTCATCCTGACCATGTAGAGCCAACTCCAGCAAGGACACCACCTCCTGAGGAGTGCCCGTTTGCTTCTCAAGCTGAGCGCGCACTATGTCCCTTGGCGTAAACGGATTTTGGTCACTATATCGCAGCAAGGTTTGATACAGCGCTTCGCGCTCCGGCAGGCTTAAGGGATCAATGCTGACTGACAGAATTTGTCGTCTTAACGACTCTGGCAGCTGAGGGAGTAAGTCGGCTAGAAATGCAGGCGGTACAGCCAACGTCACGGCGATACGCTGACCCGCGCATTGCACTTGATTGAGTATGATGCACTCGGCCCACAATTCTTTAGAGAGTAAATGGGCATCATCGATAATGATGTGCAGCGGCTTACTTTGTTTCGGCGCGACGCGCAGTATGGTTTCAGCGAGGGAGATTTCATCATCAAAAATCGGAGATGACACTAATTGCACTAAAATCTTGCGACGAATTTCAGCATTATCGGCGTGCATAGGACAAATGACTAACGCAGCATTCGACTCATCAAAATCTGTGGCTAACGCCGTGAGCAGAGTCGTCTTCCCCGAACCGTGCGCGCCCACAAGCACCAGCAGCTGGTCGCTATAACTGGCCACATGATGCAATCTTTCTACGAGGGCTTCCTGTGAAGGAAGCAAGACTTGCCCCTGAAACGTCACTCATCCACCACACAAGGTTTATGCGCAGCAGATAACCTGTTCTAGGGTAGATTCAGGAACTTGGCTAAAGACATCAGCTCGACCAATGGCCGTCGGGAGTACCAGCCGGATCTGACCACCTAAGACTTTCTTATCGCGACGCATATGTTTAATAAAACTGTCGAAATCCATCGATTCCGGCGCTGTTACTGGCAGATCGAAAGCGTGGAACAATTGTACAATACGACGAACAATTGACTCATCAATCAATCCCATGAACTTAGCCGTTTGTGCAGCAAGGACTGTGCCAGCCGCAACCGCTTCACCATGCAGCCAATTACCATAGCCCATCTCGGCTTCAATCGCATGGCCAAAGGTATGCCCAAGGTTTAATAGCGCGCGGACGCCCTGCTCGGTCTCATCCTGACTCACGACATCGGCTTTAATCTCACAGCAGCGAGAAATCGCATAGACCAAAGCTTGGGTATCTAGGCTTTTCAATGCCGGAACATTGTTCTCAAGCCATTGAAAAAACTCAGCATCCCACATGATGCCATACTTAATGACTTCTGCCATCCCCGCAGCGAATTCTCGCGCAGGCAAGGTCTGTAAGCATTCAGTATCTATAATGACGATCTGTGGCTGATAAAAAGCCCCGATCATATTTTTGCCAAGCGGATGATTAACGGCGGTTTTTCCGCCAACGGAGGAATCTACTTGTGATAATAGCGTGGTCGGTATTTGAATAAAATCGACACCACGTTGGTAACAAGCAGCGGCAAAACCCGTCATGTCACCAATCACTCCGCCACCGAGGGCCACCAGCACTGAATCACGGCCATAATTGCGTTGCAGCAAAGCCGTATAAATAGAATCTAAATGCGTTAAATCTTTAAATTGCTCGCCATCGGGAAGGATGACGCTAGATACCTCACCAAACGAAGCCATCGTGTCTTGGATCTGCTTAAGATACAAAGGCGCGACAGTTTCATTGGTGACGATAAGGATACGTTTTTTCAGCAGGTAGCGAGACAAGGTCTCGCTATCACTCATCAAATTCTGGCCAATATAAATGGGATAACTGCGTTCACCTAAATCAACCTGAATTTGTTGTGTCATTCTGCCTAGAAACCTAATTTCTCTATGATTTGATTCGCAACAACCTTTGCACTTTGATCGTCAGTTTTAACGATCACATCTGCAATTTCTTCGTACAGAGGGTTACGGATTTCTGCGAGGTTCTCTAATACTTCTCGCGGATCATCTACTTGCAGTAATGGGCGACGCTTATCTCTTTGAGTACGCGCAACCTGTTTGTCGATCGTGGTTTCGAGATACACCACGATACCGCGAGCAGATAAATGATTACGGATATCTTTGCTCTGAACTGAACCACCACCAGTGGCAAGGACAATACCCTGTTTTTCAGACAGATCAGCAATAACCTGAGCCTCACGACGGCGGAAACCCTCTTCGCCTTCGACGTCAAACACCCAAGCAATATCTGCGCCTGTGCGTTGCTCAATCTCTTGATCTGAATCGTGGAATTCTAAATGCAGCATTTGCGCCAGATGGCGACCAATTGTGCTTTTACCTGCGCCCATTGGGCCTACCAGAAAAATATTACGTTTTTCAGCCATTTCTTGTACGTCTGAATCTTAATGAAAAGTATGCCTATATCGACTCACGATCAAGCCGACCTACTGTATGTTACCTTGCTCTTATGAGACTTGACCGGGGATTATCTCAGTTTCATGTCTAGTCTGGCAAGTGATGCACGCTATTTATGATAAGAATTGTATTTCAGACACAATAAAGCCAGCAAGGTATGCTGGCTTTATTCGACTCGTAACAAACGATTAGAGTTTCTCGTTCACAATTTTAGGCGTCACGAAAATCAACAGCTCTTGGCGCTCATTCTTGTCAGTAGTGTTACGGAATAAGAAGCCAACTAAAGGAATGTCACCCAAGATAGGCACCTTGCTCACGCGGCTGATTAAATTCTGCTGATAGATACCACCGAGCACAATGGTTTCCCCATTATCCACTAACACTTGCGTACCAATACGTTGAGTATCGATAGCGACTGCCGGACCTGTGGGTGTATCCACCGTTTTACCCTGAGAGTCTTGAGTGATTTCAAGATCCAGAATCACGCGGTTATCAGGGGTAATTTGTGGTGTCACTCTTAATGACAATACCGCCTTCTTAAAGGTCACCGACGTCGCACCGCTGGAAGTGGATTGCACATAAGGGATTTCCACACCCTGCTCGATATACGCCGCTTTTTGGTTAGAGGTGGTAATGCGAGGACTCGCGATAATCTCACCTTTGTTTTCCTGCTCAAGCGCACTCAGCTCTAAGTCTAAGATAGTGCCATCGGCAAGCTTTGCCACATGGAAAGCGATGCTGGTTGGATTTGTCACCGCCGCAGGTAAATTCACATTCAGACGATTATCCAGCGTTGGCACAGTACCATTGGCAATGCTGCCTGCGCCTTCAAGGGTTCCTGACGTCCCTTTGCTACCCTGCTGATCAGTCACGCCCCAACGGATACCTAAATCTTCAGACACGTCGTCCTTTACCGTGACCATGCGAGATTCAATCAACACTTGGCGGATAGGAATATCGAGCACTTCAACCAAACGATGGATATTCTCGATGATTTCAGCGGTATCTTTCACTAACACTGTGTTGGTACGCTCATCGACGGCCACTGAGCCACGTGGGGACAATAAACTAGAATCTGCCCCTTTGAGTAACTCGGCAATATCAGTCGCCTTGGCATAATTGATTTGCAGATACTCAGAGTAGAGTGGCGCAAGCTCTTTTACTTCCTGCTTATTCTTGAGGTTTTGGCTTTCGCGAATCGCCAACTCTTCACTTGGCGCCACCATCAAAATATTACCTTCGATACGCTTGTCGAGTCCTTTAGTTTGCAGGATCAAATCCAATGCTTGATCCCAAGGCACGTCATCGAGTCTTAAGGTGATATCCCCCTCAACCGTGTCACTAGTAACTAAGTTGAAGTTGTTGTAGTCGGCAATAATCTGCAACACAGTACGGACTGAAATATTCTGGAAATTTAACGAAAGGGTTTTTCCGTTATATTTCTTTACCTCTTTGGTCGCCGCAGCGCGCTCTACTTTGTTAATTGAGAGCCTAAAGAGATTATCTTCCTGTTTGTAATTGAACTCATAGTTACCCGAGACATCGACTAAAATCCGGGTCGTTAAATCGTCCTTAAAGGTTTCAAAATGCTTTACCGGTGTGGAGAAATCCTGCACATCCATCACATATAACAAGTCGCTGTTAATATCTGTGTTGTAAAGCTGAACCTCAAGCTTGGCACCAATTTGTTCAACGTTCGCGGCAACCGAGCGATTATTCAAATAGACTAATAAATCACCACCGCCATTTGCATTGCGACGAAAATCGATATTTTTAACGCTATTAACGAACGGATTATTACCAGCTTGTGAGCCTGCGACTTCATCGTTAATAGTTAAACGATAAGAATTACCAACGACACTACCTTGATATGGTTTAACCTTAGATAAGCCCAATGTCACCATTAAATGGGTATCTTGCTGCGCCGTCACTAAGTCCTTCACACCGACTTGATTAATCGGCAGACGGTCCTTAGACAGTCCAGAAATACTGTCATCGAAGGTTAATACCAACTGAGCAGGAGAAGCATTAGAGTCAATTGTGGGCGCGCTAATTGCCTCCTCAAATACTAACTCGACTTCTAATTGATGATCGACAAGAGCATGGTATTTGACATCCATCAACCTATTTGCCGCAAAACTCGATGGCAAAAATCCAAATACTAATGCGATCCCAATAACAGACTTGGCTAAGCCTGAAGATAAAAACGATAACGGGATTTTTATCGCGGCAGAAGATTTCATTATTCCCTCATCCTTCGCTTGTTATTTTCCAGAAAGTTCGATGTTGTTTGTACGTTCAGACCAACAACCAGAACCATCCGGAATTAATTCTACAACTTCCACATTTTGAGAAGTCACTTTCGCTATATGTCCATTAAACAATCCAAGATACTCACCTACGCCCATCCGATATACACTGCCATCATTGGTTTCAATAAGCGCCCAAATCGAATTTCCTTCGCTTAAGGTGCCGCGCATTTTTAGATTGTCTAAAGCATAGGTTTCTAAACGACCTTTCCGACGTTTTAAATCAGGCTGTAAGCAGTTTTTGCTGGTATCAACCACTTCTTCCGTTAACTCTCGAGAAGGTGGGACAAAGGGGCTACGCATTAATTCAGCTTGATACGCAAAATGCTCAAACTTAGGTGGCTCTTTTAAGGGTGGAATATGCGCCACATGCTGTGCCTTGGTAGTAGTAACAAATAGCTCTAAATCACTACGATCGCCAACACAACCCATTAAAAAAAGACTTAATGCTAACAGAGGTAAGAGTTTCATTATTTCTTCCCCTTGTTATTGGCTGCATTTTCGGGAGGTAATTCTGCTCCCTCTTTAAAGCGATAGGTTTTGGCCAAGATATCCATGGCTAGATTACCGCTCTCGTCGCGCTTAATCGTAAAGTCGTGCAAGCTGACGATACGAGGTAGTTTAGCCACGCCGCTGACCATATTGCCGATTTGATGATAATCACCTGTGACAGACATTTTTATCGGGAACTCAATATAGAAATCCCGCTGAATTTCAGGTTCCCAATTTAAGCTATTAATCCGTAATCCGGCGTCAGTGGCCACAAAGGTTAAGTCATCGAGCAGCCCTGGCATTTCATTTTCAGAAGGCAGCATTTTGAGTAGCTCGGCAAATTGCTCCTCCATCACAGCTAACTGTTCACGGTATAATTTAAGGTTGGCGGCAAGCTGATATTTAGTCTTAAAATCCTCTCTCAGCTGCTCTTCCTTTGTTTGCTCCGCGTTATACACATCGATAGCATCCGAAACCACGAGAAAATAACCCGCAGCGAACACGCAAAGCGCCAATAGCACAGCGAAAAATACTTTGACTTGGTTTGGCCAACCGCCGATGTTCTCAAAATCGATATCATTAAACTGACTTAGATCGAGCTTCATTTACTCGCTCCTTTTGCCGTTTTAATAGGCTCATCAGCCATGGCACCTTTAATGCTCACTCTTAAGCTAAAGCGTTGTAATTGTCTTAGCTCATCATCTTGAGACACGATAGATTGCATATTGGGATCGGTTAACCATTCGGATGCCTTCACCTTACGCATCATGTTGGCCACGTTGTTGTTCGATTCACTGCGGCCTTCAATCAGTAATAAACTGCCTTTTTTCTCTAGACTAGATAGATATATTCCGGGCGGCACGATACGCACCAGCTCATCTAATACGTGTGTCGGCAAATTACGGGATTGCTGAAGGTTCAAAATGATCTCGGTCCGACGCTCAATATCTTTCTTACGCTCGGTGATCTTTTTAATCTCGGCGATTTGCGCATCGAGTTGTTGAATCTCGGACTGCAAATAAGCATTCCGTCCGCGCTGTTCATCGGTCATCATGTCGAGTAAAGACAAGGCTACATAGACTAAAACTGCTGAGCCTAAAAATACCGCCGCTAATATTCCAATATAATCGCGCTTCTGCTTTTCTCTTGCTTCTTCACGCCAAGGAAGCAGGTTTATGTTCGCCATTGACCGTAGCTCCTCAGCGCTAAGCCACAAGCAACCATATATTTGCTAATGCTAGGTTGCAGTATATTTTTAACGGATTCATCCGCGTGCAGACACCCTTGGAAAGGATCGGCAATAATCGTGTGGACGCCTAACTCATTCGTTAATAAGTTAGCCATGCCTTCCAGTTTAGATGTTCCACCGCATAATACGAGATAATCGACTTTATCTTTGCCACTCGACGTACAATAAATTTGTAGCGTTCGTTTAATTTGTTGCAGTAATTGCGTTTGGAAGGGAGATAGCACTTCGAACATATAATTACGTGGCAAATCACCTTCAATTTTGGCCTTCTCTGCTTGTTCGTAGGACATGCCATAAAAAGACAGAATCGACTGAGTAAATAACTCACCGCCAAAGGCTTGCTCACGAATAAATGTTGTTTCGCCCGACTCCACCACACTGAAGGTCGTCATGTTGGCGCCAATATCGACCATGGCTACCGCCTTCTGCCGAGCGCCTTCGGGTAACTGCCCTAGCACCAGCTCAACGGCTCTGCCCAGAGCATAACCTTCCACATCAACAACTTTGGTTTCGAGCTCGACTTCATCGAGCGCATCGACTCTGGCATCAATATTGTCAGTGCGGCACGCGCTCAGTAGCACATCAACCTTAGAAGGATCGGTGCTGTTGACATTTAAGGTTTCAAAATCAATGCTAACTTCATCGAGGGAGTATGGGATCAGGTTATCGGCTTCAATCTCAATTTGCGCTTCCATTTCCTCCTCGCTCAGCGAGGCATCCATGTAGATAACCTTAGTCATCACCGCAGAACCTGAGACCGCAACCGCTGCATATTTAACCGACTTAGGCAAAATACGCTTAATCTGTTTGAGACATTCAACAACGGCATCGGCATCACGAATATCATGATCGTTAATAGCCCCCTTTTTTACGGGAACCGCTGCATGACTTAGTATTTTATATCCATCAGCAGTCTTACTCAGCAGAATAGCCTTTACTTCATGGGAACCAATATCAATCCCGACCATTTGCGGAGCCTGACGCTTCCATAAATTTGAAAGCATAGTCCGTTGTCACTTTATTATTTGTATTCAGTAGTAAAAGAGATTAGCACAAAATCAACCCGTTATACGTATTTGTATAGAATGTTTCAAGATTTTACAAACGCTATTTTAGGGACATCACGTTTTTGCTTCACCCAAACGTGTGCGCCTTATATACTGTCGCACTTAACTGAACATTAGGATCAATTTAGGTGAAGTGGTTAAAACGTATTGTTATAGCTCTATTCAGTCTAGCCCTTTTGGGCGTAGGCGCCATTGTTGCAGCATACTTTTATGTTTTGCCGGATCTGCCGGATGTATCGACACTAAAAAATGTGCAATTACAAACACCTTTGCGCATTTACAGTAGCGATGGCAAGCTCATCTCTCAGTTTGGTGAGAAGCGTCGCATTCCGCTGAAACTCGAAGAAGTGCCTAAACCGCTGCTCCAAGCCTTCCTCGCCACCGAGGATGCACGCTTTTATGAGCACGGCGGTATCGATCCTGTTGGGGTGATGCGTGCCGCAATCGTCATGCTCACCACGGGCGAAAAGAAGCAAGGCGCGAGTACTATCACCATGCAGGTGGCGCGTAACTTCTTCCTGACCCGCGACAAGACCATTATTCGTAAAGTGAAGGAAATTTTTATTTCCTACCACATCGAGCAATTGTTAACTAAAGATGAGATTTTAGAACTCTACGTTAACCGTATTTATTTAGGTCAGAGAGCCTATGGTGTCGGCGCGGCTGCTCAAGTGTATTTTGGTAAAAACGTTCAAGATCTGACGCTTTCCGAAATGAGTATGATCGCGGGCCTCCCTAAAGCACCGTCAACCCTAAACCCTATTACCTCCCCTTCACGCGCACTCGCACGCCGCAACGTGGTATTGATGCGAATGAACGAAGTGGGCTACATCAGCAAGGCTGAATACCAAGCTGCAGTGCAAGAGCCGCTCGTCGCCAAATACCATGGCGCTGAAATTGATCTTTACGCCCCTTATATCTCTGAAATGGCTCGAGATTACATGGTGCAAAAATACGGTGAAGAAGAGGCCTACACCAATGGCTATAACGTCTACACCACAATTTCATCAGAGCAGCAACTGCTAGCACAGCAAGCATTACGTAATAACGTCTATGCCTATGATGAGCGCCACGGTTACCGAGGTCCTGCGGCGGTTCTTTGGACCGACACCAAGCCGGACGATGCACAAATCAAAGCCGAGCTCGCAAAAATTACGCCTGTACAAGAGTTGCAACCTGCTGCGGTATTAAACATCGATGGTCAGCAAGCCAGCGTGTTAACCGCCAAGGGCGAAACCAAAGTCATTAAGTGGGATGGCCTAAAATGGGCGCGCAAATTTATCACCGATAAACGCCAAGGCTCGGTACCAAAATCGGCTTCCGATATGCTAAAAGTCGGTGAGCGCATTTGGATCCGCGATAACGGTCAGTACTTACAATTATCGCAAGTGCCAGAAGTGGCCAGTGCCACTGTTGCACTCGATCCTACAAATGGTGCTATCCGTACCTTAGTGGGTGGCTACAGCTTCAGCCAAAGCCAATACAACCGTGTAACTCAAGCGAAACGCCAATTAGGTTCGAATATTAAACCTTTCATCTATGCTGCGGCATTAGAGAAAGGCTTTACCCTCGCGACTCTGATTAACAACGCGCCGATTAACAAACCCGATATTAGCCAAGGTACTGCGTGGCGTCCTAAAAACTCGCCCGATATCTATGGCGGTCCAACCCGTCTGCGTGTGGGCTTAGCGCAATCGATCAACGTAATGTCGGTTCGTGCCATGCGCCATATTGGTTTAGATGCGGCTATCGCCGAATTGACTAAGTTTGGCTTCGATCCTAACGACTTACCTCGTAACGAGTCGTTAGCCTTAGGTTCTCCTTCAGTCACCCCGCTACAAGTGGCAACCGCTTTTAACGTGTTCGCAAACGGTGGCTTCTTGGTTGAACCTTACTATATCGAACGAGTAGAAGACTCCTTCGGTAATGTGATTGAGAAGGCAAATCCAACCTTAGCCTGTAAACCTAACAACAGCTCTGTGCAGCTTAGCAGCGATCCAATGGGTTTTGGTGAGCCAACCACTCAAACCGATGAACCTGTCGCCCATTGCTTTGAGCAAACAGGCCGTTATGCTCCGCAAATTATCTCTGAACAAACGGCATTCCTGATCACCGAAGCGCTGAAGAGCGTGATCTGGGGTGGTGGCGATTGGAGTAAAGGCACTGGCTGGCAAGGTACAGCTTGGCGTGCAGCGCAATTAATCAAACGTCATGATATTGCAGGTAAAACCGGTACCACCAACGAATCACGCGATACTTGGTTCAGTGGTTTTGGCCCGACACTTACCAGCACCTTCTGGGTTGGGTTTGATGACCATGGTCGCCAGTTAGGCAGAACCGCATGGAACTCCAACGGTGAGAAGGATCAGATCACGGGTACCGAGGCGGGCGCTAAGACAGCAGGCCCAGGCTGGAACGAGTTCATGAATAACGTGCTGAAGGGCGTACCCGAAACCACAGCAATTCCGCCAGAAGGGATTGTCTCGGTGCGGATCGATCTGGCGACCGGCAAGCTGACTCGTAAGACAGACTACACTAGCGCATTTGAATACTTTATCTCGGGCACTGAACCTAAGGAATATATCAGTGAAAGCCAAGATGAAAACAACCTATTCATCGATGCGCCGACAGACGATTTATTCCAATAAAATAAATCACCATAAAAAAACGCGACCCTGGAGTCGCGTTTTTTTTATTACTCGATTTAAGCTTTAAACAACTTTCTTTGCAGCGATGGCTTGCTTCACCTGAGTCAGCGCCGTGCCGCCGAGGACATCACGTTTTGCCAAACAGGCTTCGATAGTGAGGTTGGGATACACATCCGCCTCGATGATATCGGCAAAGGTTTTAAACTCAGCGAGAGAGAAGGCTTCTAACGGGATCTTCTTAGCGATCGCGGCAACGACCGCCACACCGACCACATGGTGCGCTTCGCGGAATGGCATGCCTTTAGACACCAGATAATCCGCCAATTCGGTCGCGTTGGCATAACCTTGCTGCGCGGCTAACAGCGCATTCGGGCGGTTAACGACTAAGCCAGATAACACTAATGCCGCCATATCCAAGCAGATTGCCCAGCTGTCGACCACATCGAACAAGCCTTCTTTGTCTTCCTGCATGTCTTTATTGTAGGCCAGAGGCAATGCCTTCATCGTGGTGAGAATACCCACTAAACTGCCGTAGACACGGCCCGTTTTACCGCGAATAAGCTCCAACGCATCGGGGTTTTTCTTTTGCGGCATCAAGGACGAGCCTGAGGTCACTTCATCACTCAAGGAGATAAAGCCCGCTTCACCCGAGTTGAAGAAAATCAAATCTTCGGCCATGCGGCTTAAGTGCATCATGCTGATTGAAGCCGTAGAACATAGTTCAACTACATGGTCGCGGTCCGACACGCTGTCCAAACTATTTAAGGTTGGCGATGCAAAGTTCAGTGCCGCCGCCAGCGCATGTCTATCCATTTGGTAGGCTGTTCCCGCCAAGGCGCCCGAACCGAGCGGACAGGTATTGGCGCGCTTTAGGGCATCGGTTAAGCGGCTAAGATCACGCTCAATCATCTCCACATAGGCTAAGCACCAGTGGCCAAACGTGACTGGTTGAGCACGTTGCAGGTGAGTATACCCCGGCATGACAGCATCGAATTCACGCTCAGCAAGCGCGATAAGTTCGCTGCGTAAGGTTTGCAGGCGAGCCACTAATGCCGCACCTTCGGATTGGCACCAGAGCTTTAAATCGGTAGCGACTTGGTCGTTACGGCTACGGCCCGTATGGAGTTTCTTACCCAGATCGCCGACTTTAGCGATCAACGCCGACTCCACGAAGCTGTGAATATCTTCCGCGCCCGATGCGAGAATAATCGCAGGATCGCCCTTCACTTCCACCAGCAGCTCGTTCAGTGCTTTCTTCAAGTCGCTGCATTCAGTAGCAGTGATAATGCCGACACTGGCAATCGCATCGGCCCAAGCGATAGAGCCGACAACATCCTGCTCAAACAAACGGTAATCCACAGGCAGTGAATCGTTGAATAATTTAAATAGCGCGCTGGTTTCGCCCTGAAATCTTCCACCCCATAAAGCCATGCTCAATCCCCTCGGTCACTGCTTTGAATACGTTAAAACTTAAGATATAAAAAAGGGCGCTAGGCGCCCTTTGAGTCTGCCTATTACTTAGCGTTGAGCGCGCGAATGCGGCTTGCTAACGAGTACAGACGGATAAAGCCTTCAGCGTGTTTTTGGTCATACACTTGATCTTCACCGAAGGTGGCAAACGCTTCAGAATACAAGCTGTTTGGCGAACGCTTCTTAACGGCAATCGCGTGACCTTTGTAGAGTTTAACCACAACTTCACCGTTAACAGACTCGGCTAATGACTCAGATGCCGCCAGCAGCGACTTACACAGAGGTGTAAACCAACGACCGTCGTACACTAAGTGTGCCATTTGGGCACCCACTTGCTCACGCCAAGTACGGCTGGTTTTATCCAACACTAACTCTTCAATCGCGCGCAGCGCAGCAAACATCACAGTGCCGCCTGGAGTTTCGTAGCAACCACGAGACTTCATGCCCACTAAACGGTTTTCGGTGATATCGATACGACCCACGCCATGTGGTGCAGCGATGGCATTCAGCTTCATCAGTGCAGCGTAAGGAGTTAATAGCTCACCGTTTACTTTAGTCACACGGCCATGTTCAACTTCGAGTGACACATATTCTGCTTGGTTTGGGGCATCTTCTGGATCGGCAGTCAGCGTCCACACACCTTTGCTTGGCTCGTTCCATGGATCTTCCAACTCGCCACCTTCGTGGGAAATGTGGAATGCGTTAGCATCACGGCTGTAGATCTTAGTCGCAGAAGCCGACGTCTTGATATTACGCTCAGCTAAGTAAGCCAGCAGATCTTCACGGCTCTGCATGGTCCATTCACGCCATGGTGCAATCACTTTTAAATCAGGTGCTAATGCCGCAAAGCAACCTTCAAAACGCACTTGGTCGTTACCCTTACCGGTACAACCGTGGCACAGGGCATCGGCCCCCACTTTACGTGCCACTTCAACCTGGGCCTTAGCAATGATTGGACGCGCCATTGAAGTACCTAACAGGTAAGTCCCTTCGTAGATAGCACCCGTTGCCATGGTTGGGTAGATATAGTCTTTAACGAATTCTTCTTTCAGATCGACGATATGACATTCTGAGGCGCCAGAAGCTAATGCCTTTTCAGTCAGACCCACTAACTCTTCTTCACCCTGACCTACGTCAGCGCAAAAAGCGATGATTTCGCAGTTGTCGTAGGTTTCTTTTAACCAAGGAATAATGGCCGAAGTATCTAGACCACCCGAATAGGCTAAAACGACTTTTTTCACGCCAGTGTTTTTGTTCTCGATAGACATCTTAAATTCCTATAACTCGTTTCTCACCTTGGAGAAAGTAGGCTGCTAAACAGGGTTAAATTAACTAAATAGGGTTACCAGTACTGCGTTTTGGGCGTGCATCCGATTCTCTGCTTGTTGCAGGATCAAGGAGCCTTCGCCATCCATCACTTCATCGGTCACTTCAACACCGCGGTGAGCGGGTAAGCAGTGCATAAAGAAGTGAGCACCCGCTTTCGCCATCAAGCCCTTATTGACCTGATAAGGTGCAAACTTATCCTTAATTTCCGCTAACGGTGTTGGATCACCCATGGAAATCCAGGTATCAGTATAGATAGCATCGTGACCTTCGATAGCACCAATATCTGAAGTCAGTACAACCTTGCCGCCATATCGGCTGGCAAGTTCTTGTACTTCGGCCACGACGTAGCCATCAGGAAAGTGACCCGCAGGGCAGATCACTGTCATGGTGGCACCGAGAATGGCCGCGCAATACATCAATGAATTCGTCACGTTATTACCGTCACCTACGTACGCTAACTTAACATCACTGATATTTTCAAAATGCTCGGCCAAGGTTAAGAAATCGGCCAGCGCTTGGCAGGGATGATATAAATCCGAAAGCGCATTAATCACTGGCACAGTGCCAAACTCGGCCAATTGTTCGATGGTCTTGTGGGAGAAAGTTCTCGCCACAATAGCATCGGCCCAACAGGACAGGTTAGAAGCAAAGTCAGCGACCGATTCCCGCTTACCTAAAGCACCATTTTGTTGGTCTAGGTATAAACAGTGGCCGCCGAGCTTGTTAATACCGATATCGAAGCTAACACGAGTACGCAGGGATGGCTTTTCAAATAACATCACCACACTCTTACCGTCCAGCGCATGACGATACTCAGCGGGATTCGCTTTAATCGTCTTGGCTAAGGTAATCAGATCCAGCAACTGTTGCTGGGTTAACTCTTTTATCGATAGTAAATGCTTCATAACCTACTCCGCTTATGGTTGGATTTGTGTGCCCACGGCCTCACCTTTTGCTAATGCGACTAATTGGCTTGCATCACGCCATGAGGCAACTTGAACCGCCTGCCCCATCCACTGCGCCACTTCTAGCGCAGCTTCTACTTTTACTTTCATTCCCTTTTCGATCACGCCTTGCTTCACCAACTCGGCAATCTGCTTACCATTCAGTGAAGGGATTAATTGACCTTTACCATCGAGCACGCCAGACACATCCGATAGCAGCACCAACTTGCCACCGACTAACTTAGCTAATACCGTCGCCGCTTGGTCAGCGTTCACGTTCAGCATTTGGCCATCGTCCATCATGGCAATCGAGCTACAAATCGGCATCCAACCTTGGGACAGAATAAACTTGAGGTAAGTACCGTCTTTAGGAGAAACCTCGCCCACTAACCCTAAACGCTCATCTTTGATCTTGGCCGATACTGTGTTGCCATCGGCTAAGCTCATGCCCACACTCACAATCCCAGCCTTTGTCGCTGCGCCTTGGAGGATCTTGTTTGATGTTCCGGCCAGTGCACCGGCAATAATCGGCATTTGCTCCGGCGGGGTCACCCGCAGGCCTTCTAACTTGACGGTTTCCATGCCGTTTGCGGCTAATTGCTCATCGACCAAACAGCCGCCGCCATGCACCATCAGCACTTGCTGACCATTAGCGATCATTGCTGCCGCGGTATCCATTAAACGCGCCATCCCCATTTCACACTGCAGCAGGGCGCCGCCGACTTTAAGAACTAATACTGAGTTGTTGGTAGACATCTTGACGACTCTCTTAAATAAGGATGAACGGTTAAAGGTTAAAGTGAATCTTTATGCATTGCAGGGCTTGGCTCGCCGCGCCTTTCATCAAATTGTCGATGGCACTGGCAACCACTAAGTAGCCACTGTTCTCATCAAACTTCCAACCTAAGTGGCAATTCGGAGTCAGCACCACATCATCCACTTTCGGGAACTGGTTCTGTTTCACTGTCACCAGCGGAGCTTGGTCATACACACTGTATGCCGCAGCCACATCGGCAGTGGTAGTACCCGGTTTTAGCTGTACCGTGATGGTCGCTAAAATGCCGCGCTTGAAGTTGCCTAGGTGCGGCGTGAAGATCACCTCTTGCCCCAGTTGAGTGGCAATCTCGGGTTGATGTCTGTGGCCTAATACGCCGTAGGGTGTGAGGCTCACTTCGCAAAAACTGGTATGCAGCTGTGCCTTACGGCCCGCGCCCGTCACACCACTAACCGCATTGATCACTGGATAAGCTGACGTCAGTAAATTCTTTAATGGTTTCAATGCTGTTAATGATGCTGTTGGGTAACAACCTGGCACAGCAATCATTTTAGTCGCGGCGACTTCTTTGGCATTCCACTCGGCTAGACCATAGACTGCCTTGGCCAACACTTCGGGATATTCATGCTCAAAACCATACCACTTAGGGTACTGCGCCACATCGCTGAAACGATAGGCACCGCTTAAGTCAAACACGGCTAAACCTTGGTTATAAAACCAAGCCGCTAAATGCAAACTCACCGAATGTTCGGTCGCTAACACCACTGCATCCGCCTCGGCGACGATCTTCGCCTTCGCTTCTTCAGTCAGTGGCGACAGAGCTAAGTCAATGTGACTGTAGACAGGGTACAAATCTGCTAAAGCTCTACCTTTATCTAAACTATTTTCAGAGACATACAGACCTTGAATCGATAATTCAGACTCCGCATGGACTAAAGCTGTTAGTTGTGCACCTGTGTAACCACTGGCACCGATAATGGCGATGTTTTTCATATGTATTTTTATAAACCGAATCAAAGAGACTTAAAGAATAGATGAATAGCGTACACGCACCAGCGTATATCTATGATGACAAGACTATCGTCGTAGGAAATCGTAATGGGTCGTTATTTTATTCACTGACGGCTTAACGCTATACATCATGATATTTACTCTACAGGTCACAAGGGGTGACTCATCTCAACTGCTGGCTAGACTACCACAAAGATCTATTTATGCAATATATGTGAATATATATTTTTATTAAATTTTGCATTTTATCTGCGTTCAAGCACGCTTAGCAAATAACACAATACTTCACTAACTGCTTAATAACTCAGTTATCTATGGATGAAAGACTGAAAAATCAGTCCTTTTTATTAACACCGAATACACATACCCGCAAAGCCGAAAATGATGCAGTTCATATTCACTTCCACTAAACATAATAAAATATTGCGTTAGCTCGCATTTATATTGAATATTCTTCAACAATTGTCGTGATTAGTTGCATATAAGATAAGCCAGTCGTATAAGTTATAAGTTCTGCTGTTGACCATTGCCCTCAGTGGTGGGTATTGTGCTAGCGGGCTATATACCCAAGCGACCTGAAGACTCTCATCACCTACAGGTTGTTTGGGTATATTGCGGATTTTTATATTTTTCAATTCGGAGTAACTATGGCAGGTAATGTGGCAGACAATGTGACCGACATGTATGCGTCGTTAAGATCGAACGTGAGTATGTTAGGGCAGATCTTGGGCGATACGATGCGCACCCACCTCGGCGATTCTTTCCTCGAGAAGGTTGAGCAAATTCGTAAACTCGCAAAAGATTCCCGCCGTGGCGACGAAGCGGCACGGGAGCAAATGCTAGAACTGCTCACGGCGCTCCCCGATGAAGAATTAGTGCCTTTTGCTAAAGCTTTCAACCAATTCCTCAACTTAGCAAACTTATCCGAACAATTTCATACTATTAGTCGTAACTGCGATGAGCTGGTTTGCGTACCGGATCCGGTCGAACAGTTGCTTGGCCGCATGCTGAATGGCCGTATCGATCAAACCAAGATGTTGGATTGCTTAAAAACGCTAGATATCGACTTAGTCCTCACCGCGCATCCAACGGAGATTTCTCGCCGCACACTGATCCAAAAATATGCTGCGATTGTGGATTGCCTCGCCGAGCAAGAAAACAATCAACTGTCGGACAGAGAGCGCCGCCAAATTAATCTGCGTCTGCGCCAGTTAATCGCCCAAATCTGGCACACCAATGAAATTCGCCGTGAACGCCCAACACCTGTGGACGAAGCCCGCTGGGGATTATCCACCATTGAAGAATCCCTCTGGCATGCTGTCCCCGACTTTTTAAGGCAGCTCAACGATCAAGTACAAGATCGTACTGGCCAGCAATTGCCTATCGATATCGCACCGGTGCGCTTCTCAAGCTGGATGGGTGGCGATCGCGACGGCAACCCTTTTGTGACCGCTAAAGTCACCCAAGAAGTGTTAGATCGTAATCGCCATGCCGCCGCACGTTTATTCCTCAAAGATATAGTGTTGCTGGTTGGCGAGTTATCGATGGAAGAAGCCAACAGCGAGTTGATGGCGTATACCAACAATAGCTGCGAACCCTATCGTTTTGTGCTGCGTTCATTAAGACAAAAACTGCGCGACACCATCGACTACTTAAACGCCCGCATTGAGGGCCATAACCCAGAAGTCGATAAATCGACGCTGATTTGGCAAGAAAGCGATCTGAAAGCGCCGCTAGAGATGCTGTATAAGAGTTTATGTGACTGCGGCATGCGTTTGATTGCTAATGGTTTACTCCTCGACATTCTGCGCCGTCTCGCTTGTTTTGGCATCCATATGTTAAGGCTCGACATCCGCCAAGACGCAGGCCGTCACTGCGATGTGCTTGCCGAGTTAACCCGCTATCTAGGTATGGGTGACTTTAATCATTGGGATGAAACCGAAAAACAAGCCTTCTTACTGCGCGAACTCAGTAACCGTCGCCCGCTGATCCCAAGCAACTGGCAACCTTCTGCCGATGTGGCCGAAGTGCTTAACACTTGCCGCTTAATTGCTAAGCATCCGGCGAAGGCGTTGGGCTCCTATGTGATTTCCATGGCGAGCAAGCCTTCAGATGTATTAACCGTATTATTACTGCTCAAAGAAACCGGCTGCACTCATCCGATGCGCGTTGTGCCGCTATTTGAAACCTTAAGCGACTTAAATAACGCCGCCGAGTGTATTACCGCACTGCTCGATATCGACTGGTACCGTGGTTACACCAAAGGCATGCAAGAGGTGATGATAGGTTATTCAGACTCAGCCAAAGACGCGGGTGTAATGGCAGCCGCTTGGGCGCAATATCGCGCACAGGAGCAATTAGTCGCCGTCTGTAAACAGGCTGGTGTTAAGCTGACGCTGTTCCATGGTCGTGGTGGCAGTATTGGTCGTGGCGGCGGCCCAGCTCACAAAGCGATTCTGTCGCAACCGCCCGGCTCTGTTGATGGTCGTATTCGGGTTACCGAACAAGGTGAGATGATCCGCTTTAAGTTCGGCCTGCCTAAATTGGCGGTGCAAAGCTTAGCCCTGTACACCTCAGCGGTGTTAGAAGCAACCTTGCTTCCACCGCCAGAGCCTAAGCAGGAATGGCGCAATTGTATGGAGCGCATTGCTGAGGAGTCAGTGAGTGCTTACCGCGGTATTGTCCGTGAAGAGCCTGATTTTGTGCCTTATTTCCGTGCAGCCACTCCAGAGGTTGAACTGGGCAAACTACCATTAGGCAGTCGCCCGGCAAAACGCCGTGTCGATGGCGGTATCGAGAGCTTACGTGCCATTCCTTGGATTTTCGCTTGGTCTCAAAACCGCTTAATGTTGCCAGCATGGCTCGGCGCCGGTGAAGCATTGCAGGCTGCCTGCCAACGTGGCGAAATAGGCTTGCTACAGGATATGGAACGCGAATGGCCCTTCTTTAGCACGCGGATTTCTATGCTGGAAATGGTATACGCCAAGGCGGAACCTAACTTAGCGCGCTACTACGAAACCTGCTTAGTACCGCCCAATCTACACCACTTAGGCGAAACTTTACGCCAGCGTTTAGATCTCGGTATTAAAGTGGTGCTCGAGCTGACTAAATCGGATACCTTAATGGCGCATACACCCTGGAATCGCGAATCAGTCAAACTGCGCAATCCCTATATCGATCCATTAAACTTCCTGCAGACCGAGTTATTAGCTCGTACTCGCAAGGAAACAACCGAAGCTCCCGCTTCCGAACACGTGCAACTCGCCTTAATGCTGACGATTGCCGGTGTCGCAGCGGGTATGAGAAACACAGGTTAATGAAAAAACTCACGCTTAGCCTTTGCTTGGGATTATCTGTACTGCTTGGCGGCTGCGTCACGCAGTACAGTATCAGCGAGCATGAAATGGAGCAATATCTCAGCAAAGAGATCCATTTTGAGGTGAAACAAGGTAATCAACTCGTGGGCGCGCAAGTGCGCATTAACGACATCAGTGTCAGACTCGGCGAAAAGCCTGACACTATGAGCGTAAGTGCGGCCACTCAAGTGTCCATCACCAACCCTATTTTTCCGTTGAAGGCGCAGCTTTCAACCACCTTTGAGGCCAAGCCTTGGTATGACAGTGCCACCCACAGCGTCTACCTGCGCCAGCTTGAATTGGTGAAAGTAGAATCAACCCCTAAGGATATCGAGAAAGCCATCAGTAGTGCGACGCCACAGGTTATGGGCTACTTAAGGCATTTCCTCGAGAATCAGCCCGTTTATGTGCTCGATACGAAGGACAGCAATCAAGCTTTGATGGCCAAGATGACCGAGAGCATTCAAGTCGTCCCTGGCAAATTAGTCCTTAAATTCACAAAATAGCGGCTCGTGTTGCAAACCGTTCGCCATAAAAAATGCTCCCTCGGGAGCATTTTTGTTAATCCAGCGAGACTGACTAAAACCCTTCAGCATCCAAAGAGCTACTTGCTGAAACGCCCTATCGATTGATAATCCACAATCACAGCTTCTGTAAGTAATTCACGCCTTAACATATCGTAGGCCACCGCCGCACTTAAACTGCGCACTAAATCCCGTGAACGTCGCGGCAGTTTTATCATTTGGCTGTAGACGCCACTGCGGGTTGCCAAGGCAATTGCCACCGTACCAACGGGCTTTTCTTCGGTTCCGCCATCAGGTCCCGCTATCCCACTGGTCGCTAAGGCAAAATCACTGTCTAAGATAGCACGCGCACCCTTGGCCATTTCTTCGACCGTGGGAATAGACACTGCGCCGTGATCGTCTAACGTCGCTGGATTAACACCTAACACTCGCACCTTAGACTCATTACTATAAGTCACCAGACCGTGTTGTAAATAGGAAGAACTGCCCGGGAAATCCACTAACTGGCTGGTAATCATCCCACCCGTGCATGACTCGGCAACACTCAAGGTCAAGCCAGAATTCAGTAACTTAGCATGGATTTCCTCGGCAAGCGTCGCTTTATCTTCGGCGACAACCGCAGTTCCCAGCACCATTTTGATGTGCCCAGTCACCCGTGGCAGCAAAGCAATCGCCTTCTCACCGCGGGCAAAGATCTTAATCTCAATATGTGGCATTGAGGAGCGATAACCAATGGTAATCCCCTCAGGCAACTCCAATGGCTCAATTTTGTCGGCAAGGGAAGACTCGCCATGACCTATGGTGAGCAACTTCTTCAGCGCCACCTTAGCATCGAGGTCAAACTCTTCACGGATAAAAGGAATAAATTGCTCTTTTACCATATGCTTGAGTTCAAATGGCACACCTGGGGTGAAGAATAACCAGGCTCGATTCAACTTCACTCTAAATCCACAAGCCGTACCGACGGGGTTATCCACCATCACCGCAGACTCGGGCAGCATCGCCTGCTTCAAATTACTGACTGGCATCTCACGGTTATTACGCGTAAACCAATCTTCTAGATGCTGACGCCACTCGCGATTCTCAACCAGAGACTCTCCCTTGGCCTTAGCCATTGCTTCGGCAGACATATCATCACTGGTCGGCCCCAAGCCGCCATTCACTAAGATGACATCGGCATGCAAGCTACGCTCTTGGAAAACCGCAATTAAATCCTCGAGGCGATCCCCCACAGTCACTCGTCGTTGGATCTCAATGCCATGCTCCATCATAGTGCTAGCAAACCAGGCCGCGTTAGTATCAACAATCTGACCCGACAGCACCTCTTCCCCAGTGCAAATCATCTCTAACTTCATCATAGATCCTTAGCTACCCCAATAAATTACTGCATAAGGTAAGTAACCTCTGAAGTAATAGCAAGAGTTGCCATCGACAGGTATGGCTCAGTAACGTGAAGAAAATATGGCTACAAGTCGCTATTTAGCGCACATCAGGGGTCTGTGAGTGAAAGAGGCTGAAAATTGGAATAAATGATTTCAAAATCACAATTTAAAAATGGTAAACACGAAAAACAAAAAAGCCAGCTTATTCAGCTGGCTTCATTGTTAATTAGGCGCTTGGCGATGACCTACTCTCACATGGGGAGACCCCACACTACCATCGGCGCGATTGCGTTTCACTTCTGAGTTCGGGATGGGATCAGGTGGGACCACAATGCTATTGTCACCAAGC
>NZ_NHRI01000015.1:0-133785 GCF_003129585.1 Shewanella sp. BC20
GTGAATGGCATACTGAAGCAGGAGTTTTTACTGCACCGATGTAGGACATTTGCGGAGCTGAAGATACTTGTTAGAGAATCGATAGCAATATACAACGATATGAGACCGCATCTGAGTTTGAATATGGCAACCCCTAATCAGGTGCACAATAGAAAAGGCCAGCTACTGGAGCTGGCCTAAAAACTGTCAACCTATCTTAGGACGGGACACAAACTCACAGTTTAAGGCGCCATCACCTGCTTAAAGCTGTTGAGCATAGAACGATCGGTGCGGGCCTTTTTCAACTTACGCAGGCTTTCTTTGAGCGACTCATCGGCCAAACGGGTAAATATCCCGTTGTATTCCTTCTCGTTAATCGCTTCGTCCGTATCCGCCTGCTCAGAAATCTCCTGTGCAACACGGCTGAGTTGCAACCAAGCGTTGGCAATATAGAAACCGTGAAACTCAGCCTGCGGCATTAAATTGCGCGCACTGGCGGGTAATGCTTCCCAAGCAGTGGCAAATTTGTCTTCGCGATCGAGTAACAACTCGGCACATAAACCTTGGTAAGCCGCTAACAGGCTCTCTGGCATTTTTGCCATAGGTAGCACTTTATTGGCAACATTGTGGGAAATCCGCTCGGCGGTTTCACGATACTCAACTGATACTTCAGCCATAATAACTCTCTTATCCTAAGCGGCTCAAAATTGGCCACTAATATATAAACCATAGACCCCATTATGGGCCAAAGGTGTCACTGTGATCCCTTTATAGGGCTCAGTAAAATACCAACCCGCCAGTGCGCCAATGGCTGCGCCTGCGAGCACATCTTCTAAATAGTGCTTATCACTCTCGACTCGGGTGTAGCCCACATAAGTTGCGGCAAGATAGGCAGGCAGACCATATTGCCAGCCATAACGCTGCTGAATAAACGTGGCCGCCATAAAGCTGTCCGAGGTGTGCCCTGACGGAAAAGAATCATCACCACTGCCATCGGGTCTATCCTTACTAACCCCCAATTTAAGCCCCTCGACTATGACTCGGCTCGAGACGGCAGCCTTAAGTAATTGCCACGATCCCTCATTCCCATCCTCATAGAATAGGGTCGCGCCCAAAGCCGTCGCTGGCAGGAGTAGATGAACCACATCGCCCGAGGTTTCGATATCATCCGAGTTTGCCCAACTCGCTCCCGTAAACAGCAACAGGACGGCACAGAGTAATTTTTTCAAGGGTTTTCCTTATTGGGCGAGATCCAAGGCGACGTTTATACCTTGATAGTGGAATGAATGCAAAAATTGCAAACTTTACATGTAAACAAGACGTAAAAAGTTTATGCTAAGATAATGATTAGCTATCTGTTTCAGCGCTAACGGGAAACCTCATACTTGCAACATTACCTTCGATATTTAGCCATTTGTCTTATGCTGCTGATAGGCACGCATAGAGTTGCTATTGCCGAGGGACAAGCACAGGTCGATCAGATTTTTGCATTATTCGATAGCGGTGAAGCCATGACCCGTGAATCTATCGAGCAAAACCTATTACTGCTGGAAAAGCTCATTTCGAGTGATGATGTTGAGCGCATCGAAAAACTGAATCTGCTTAAATGCTGGAATCTTCCCTCGGAGACCGAGGCAGACGTATCTCACTCACTCAATCATATTGAGCAAATTAAGATACAACTACCAGCTAACGCATCACCACATTTCATCACCGACTTAACCCTCTGCCATGCTTGGTTTTTACAGCAAAAGGGCGATATTAATGGCGCCATGTCGGGTTATACCAAAAGTATTCAGAGCGCCTATGAACACGAAGATATAAAACTTATTGCCGATGCTCGCAGTCTTCGGGGAGCCTTATATTCCTACATTGGAGATTTTTCTGAGGCGCTGGACGATTTAGTGACCGCGCAGGGGCTGTACGAGTCCTTGAACTTAACGGGCTGGGCAAATATCAATTTAGCGGATATTGCCACCAGCTTTAGGCGTTATGGCGACCCTGAGAGTGCGATTAAATACTACAATAAACTCAAAGAGTTTTACTCCCAAAAAGGCAATAAGGAACAAGTTGCCAACGTCACTTCCGACATCGGGATTGCCTTAGATGAAATGGGCGAACATGAGCGAGCGATTGAAAGCTTTCGTTTTAGCTATCAGTATTTTAAAGAACACAAATATCCTCTTATTGCCGCGATCAACGCGACCAATATTGCCTATAGCCTTATTCAGTTAAATCGCCTCAATGAAGCCGAAACCTATTTAAAGGAAGCGGCGCAGGAAATTACCGACAAAGAACCCAGCGCCTACAGCTTTATGAAGCTGTTTATGGCGAAAATTCGTTATCAACAGGGACGCTATCAAGAAGCGCTGGATGAACTCGCCGCCGCAGAAATTGCATTCCGTGTGATGCACAATGATCGCGGCCTCATCCAACTATTACAGCTTAAGAGTGATATCCATGCAGCTATGGGCGATCTACCTTCGGCCTACCAAGAGCTACAGCAATTTATCGCGTTGACGAAAAAGGTGGATGATAGCTCCTCTGCACACCAAACGACTGAGTTAAAAGTAAAGTTTGATACTAGTTGGATCGAATCTGAAAACAAACGCTTGCTCGATAATCAAAAATTAAAAGAACAAGAGTTAGCACTGCTCGAGAAAAATAAATCACTGCAACTGATTATCCTGCTGCTCACGGGCTGTATTTTGGCGATTGTGTCGCTGTTTGCCTACAAGCAAGTGCACCGTAACCGTCACCTACAGACCATAGCCTTAACCGATTCTCTGACCCAATTACCCAATCGCAGGCACATCTATGCCCAAGCTGAACTGTATTTTCAGCAGGCGATAAAACAAAAAACACCATTCTCTGTGATCATTTTCGATGCGGATCATTTTAAAAAGATTAACGATAATTTCGGTCATGAAATTGGTGACCAAGCCTTGCTGACCATAGCCCAAGCCAGCCAAGCATTAACCGCGGACCGCAATCTCATCGGCCGGATTGGCGGTGAGGAGTTTTTAATCCTCTTACCCAATACCAACGCAGAGCGCGTTTGGGAGCTGGCACACGAGTTACAAACCTTAATCACTCGTTATGGTGCCATTAATTTGCCCGTAGAGTTAAAGCTAACTGTAAGTGCCGGAGTGGCTACTTTAAATACCGAATTAGGCAAACAAGATGATAGCTTTGCGCGCTTGCTTAAGCGTGCGGACAACGCCCTTTACGACGCCAAAAACGCAGGAAGAAACTGCGTTAAAGCCGCTAAAATGGCCGACTAACCTACGGTTTTTCGGTGCCAAAAGATGTGATGCTCGAGGGGCGGCGGCAAGGCGCCAAACCATTTTTGATATAGCCGAGCAAAATCCCCCGATTCTTTGAGCTTTTCTAACTCAGCTTGCCAACGTTGCACAGTATCGGCAGAGGTTCCTTTTGAGAATGCCAGATAAAGATGGATTTCGGCGATGACATACACAGGTTTGATGTCCGACTCTTTAGCACCGATATCTTGTAGTATATGCTTGACCGCCAAATCGGCCTGACACCAGAATCGCACCCGTGAAAACAACAACTGCTTTGCCGATTGCTGCGGAAAACTCGCCACTAATAACGCATCGATACCCTGCTGTTGCAGCAGCTGCGCGCCGATAGACTCCCGATAAACACCGACAATCCCCGCCGCACTCACTTCAGATAATTGATTGATGCTAATAGGATCGTCAGCTCTGGTGTAAAGGGTAATTTTACTGGTCGCTATGGGACCAATAAAATCGAAATGGCTTTCCCGTTCATCACTGATGGAAGTGGCAAACAGCAACACATTCGGCGCAGAGCTCGCAATCGAGTATGCTCGCGCCCAAGGTAGCAGCTCGATTTTCTCCTGCTGTCCAAGGCGGGGCTGCAGCAGATTAACCAGTTCCACCCCAAAGCCTGTCGGCACCCCATCTTGCTCGAAGCTCATGGGAGGCCAAGCTTCTGTCACTAACCGCACCGTCTCGGTTGCAGCTTCTGTCGCCCCAAAGCTAAGCCCTGAATAGCCTAAGCTCATGCACAGTAGCAGGCAATAACAGTGTTTGCTGAGGGTGGACAACATAGGCAAGACCGAAGAGGAAACTTACTATCCATCATAGATCTAATTTACACACGGAAGAAAGCAAATTAAGGATTTGGCTAAATCCCCTTGGAACGGCACTCGTCCCTAGTGGCATAAAACTGCTATCATAGCGCCATCTTATTACGCCCAATGCCGCTTCCATGTCGATCACCACTCCTAGCAATATTCCCGATGCCGTCACCCTATCCCGTCTCGCTTTACAAATTAAGCATTGGGGAAAGGCGCTCGGATTTGCCCAAATAGGGATTTGCGACACCGACTTAACTGCAGAAGAAGCTAAGTTGCAAACCTGGTTAGATAAGGGGTATCACGGGGAAATGGGTTACATGGCTACACACGGTATGATGCGTGCCCGCCCCCACGAGTTGCACCCTGGCACAGTTCGAGTGATTTCGGCTCGGATGGATTATTTGCCGCCAGAGGCGGGGTTTGCCACTAACTTAGCCTCGCCGAATATGGGCTATATCTCGCGTTACGCAGGCGGCAGGGATTACCACAAACTCATCCGTGCCCGCTTAAAAAAGCTGGGCGATCAAATCAGTAGCGAACTTATCTCTCTCGGATTCGATGCCGCCGACTTTAGGCCCTTTGTCGATTCGGCCCCAGTGCTAGAGCGTCCACTCGCCGAAAAAGCCGGCATTGGTTGGACAGGTAAGCACTCACTTATCCTTAATCACGATGCGGGCAGTTGGTTCTTTCTTGGGGAATTGCTGATCAACCTGCCCTTACCCGTAGACATTCCAATCCAAGAAGACTGCAACACCTGCGTGGCCTGCATCACTTCCTGCCCGACAGGCGCCATAGTCGAGCCTTATACCGTGGATGCACGGCGCTGTATTTCTTATCTGACAATCGAATTGCAGGGTGCCATTCCCGAGGAGTTTCGCCCCTTAATGGGAAATCGCATTTACGGTTGTGACGATTGTCAGTTGGTGTGCCCGGTCAATCGCGAGGCGCCGCTGACTCAGGAGAGTGATTTTCACATTCGACCTAAACTCAAGCAGCCTGAACTGCTCACCTTGTTTGCGTGGAGCGAAACCGAGTTTCTTAAACAGACCGAAGGCAGCGCCATTCGCCGTATTGGTCATCAGCGCTGGCTACGCAATATCGCCGTCGCCCTAGGCAATGCGCCGAGTTCGCCACAAATCATCGCCGCCCTTGAGCAACGTAAAGCCCAAGCAGATGTCGATGAAATGGTGAAAGAACATATCGATTGGGCCCTAGCACAGCAACATGCGGGCGGCTCACAAGCCAATAACCGTAAAACGGAGCGACTGGTTCGGGTCATTCAAAAAGGCTTACCACGGGATGCCTAGCATTCTCGCTGCATGCTTTAATTCATACTGGCAACAATCACTTGTGTGGCATCAAAACAGGCAAAACAAGGCTCACCAACCTTGAGCGTTTGGATGTCGGCCAACGGCATTACCGAATAGATAATCTCTTTAGCGCCAATCTCTATCGCTAACTCAGCCTTATCGGCAAGTTCGGTCACACTCAGTAAGTGCCCACTGACGCAGTTTTGCCCCGCGCTCTGGCAAGCATCACAACTGGCCGTCACCGCTGGCGCCTTAAACAACAATAGAATCGATTGGTCCAAGGCTAACTGCAGACGCTCAAAACTAGCATGGGTCACTGAGATTTGGATCTGTTGCCCCCCCGCCAATGTCACCTTCAGGCTGTCATTCAAACCGAGTGGCTCAATGCTGTGGATACGCCCCGTTAATTGGTTGCGGGCACTGGTTTTAAGGGAGAAATGCGCCATCACATCTAACAAACTGTGCATATCGACCGAATCATCCAGCAACGCCGACAGCGCCATTTCCTGCACCTGCGAGGTGATGGAATACACCTTAAGTAAACGCTCACCAAACTCGGTCAGTTTGGCGCCACCACCGCCCTTACCCCCCTTTTCGCTACTGACGACGGGCTCGAGCATAGTGGTATTCATCTCATTTATCGCATCCCAGGCGGCCTTATAGCTGATCCCCGCCAACTTAGCGCCCTGGCTGATAGACCCAGTGTTAGCCACTTGGCGCAGCAAAGCTATCCGCCGAGGATTGGCGAAGGGTTTGTCCCCCAATGACAATGTCAGTAGTGCGTGTAAGTCCATGTTCCTGCGCGCCTTAGCTTAAGTGAATGCTATTGTCCCCGATCAATCTTGAGATACCAATACGTTCGGTCGGAATTCTCCGCCGAGGTATTAGCGTTTTCGCCAATAAACCGAGCCGAGATCACTAATTTACGCATCGGGACTTGAACGATCGATATATAGATTGGTATATAACGATCACTTTTTATCACGGAGGAACACCATGAGCTCGCTCAAAGACTTTATTCGTTTTACCACAGCCTCAGTCGTTGGCTTAGCCCTCAGTTGCAGCATCAGCTTTGCCGCAGACCAAGAACAAGTGACGGTTTTTGCCGCCGCATCCCTCACGAATGCGCTTAATGAGATTGGCCAGCAGTACGAAAAGGAACATCAAACGAAAGTGATTTTCTCCTTCGCCTCCTCCTCAACACTCGCCAAACAAATCGCTAATGGTGCGCCCGCGGATCTGTTTATCTCCGCCAACCAAAAATGGATGGATTACCTCGTTGAGGCCAAGGCGGTCAATGCCGATAGCCGCATTACCCTGTTAAAAAATACCTTAGTGCTGATTGCCGAAAAGAACAGCCCGGTAAACCAAGTCACCCTAAACAGCGATTGGGATATTAAGGCCGCGGTCAATGGCAGCCGTTTAGCGGTGGGCGACCCTGACCATGTTCCAGCCGGACAATATGCCAAGCAAGCGCTTGAAAACCTGAACCTTTGGAAAACCGCCGAGCCACTACTGGCGAGAGCAAACAATGTCCGCGCCGCTTTAGCATTAGTGGAACAGGGCGAAGCCCCGCTCGGTATCGTTTACTCGACCGATGCCAAAGTCGCGCAAAAGATTAAAATTGTGGCGACCTTCCCCGCGACCAGCTATAGCCCGATTGAATATCCCAGCGCCTTAACGAAGCAGGAATCCACCGCCAGCGCTAAAGACTTTAATCAATACCTTCAAGGACCAAGTGCCACAGCAGTATTTGAAAAATACGGCTTTGGAGTGAACTAGTGCTGAGTGATGTTCTAGTAAGTGGCTCGCTGTTTGACGGGCCACTCCTCAGCGAATACGAAACCGCCGCGCTGCTGCTGAGTCTCAAAGTCTCAGCGGTTGCCGTGCTGGCCAGCTTACCCTTAGGCATTTTATGCGCTTGGTTGCTGGCACGCGTGGAGTTTCCCGGTAAGGCTATCTTCGACAGTCTCCTACATCTCCCACTGGTGTTACCGCCGGTGGTGGTGGGTTACCTGCTACTCATCAGTATGGGGCGTCAGGGCGTCATCGGGCAGTGGCTATACAACTGGTTTGGGTTAAGTTTTAGCTTTAGCTGGCGCGGCGCAGCACTCGCCGCCGCAGTGGTCTCCTTTCCTTTAATGGTCAGAGCCATACGTCAATCCTTCGAAACCATCGATATTCGCCTCGAACAGGCGGCGCGCACCTTGGGAAGCAGCCGCTGGCGGGTATTTTTGACCATCACCCTGCCACTCACCTCGCCCGGCATAGTCTCAGGGATGATCATCGCCTTTGCCCGCAGCCTTGGGGAATTTGGCTCGACCATTACCTTCGTCTCCAATATTCCCGGCGAAACTCGCACCATTCCGCTGGCCATGTATTCCTTTATCGAAACACCGGGGGCGGAATATCAGGCAATGCGCCTGTGTATCATCTCGATAGTGATAGCGCTGGCCTCCCTACTCGCCTCCCAATGGCTCACTAAAAAGGCCCTCAAAAGAACGGCAAGTGTATGTTAAACATCAATATTGAAAAACAACTCGGCCAACTAGAACTCAAGGTGAACACCCAATTACCGTTACAGGGCGTCACCGCCGTATTCGGCCGCTCAGGAGCGGGCAAAACCTCCTTAGTGAATTTACTCGGCGGATTAACCACCCCAGACAAAGGCGAAATTAGCCTTGGTGATACGCTGTTGTTTAAACATAAAACCGTTAATCTGCCCCCTGAAAAACGCCGAATTGGCTATGTATTTCAAGAAGCGAGGTTATTTCCTCACTACAGTGTGAAGGGCAATCTCACCTATGGGATGCGCCATAAAGCACCTGAATTGTTCAACAAAGTGGTCTCGCTACTGGGCATAGAAAAACTTTTAAGCCGCTATCCCAGCACGCTCTCCGGCGGCGAAAAACAACGGGTCGCCATTGGCCGTGCCCTACTCACCTCACCACAAATGCTGCTGATGGATGAGCCCTTAGCCTCGCTCGATTTACCTCGAAAACGCGAATTGCTGCCTTACCTACAAACCCTAGCGCAGGAATTAAAGCTACCGATCGTCTATGTGAGCCACAGCTTGGATGAAATCCTACAACTCGCCGATCATATGTTGGTGTTGCATCAAGGAAAAATGATCTCCCAAGGACCGCTAACACAGGTATGGAATAGTGAACAAATGCGCCCCTGGGTGCCATTACAGGAACTGAGTTCTCTGCTGAGCGCCAGAATCGCCGACAGACATCCTGATTATCCAATGACAAGGCTGTTGATGGATGATGGCAATCAGCTCTGGGTCAGTGGCCAACTGCCGCCCACCCATAAGCAGTTAAAGGTGCGCATTCAAGCGAACCATGTATCGGTTTGCACAGAGGAACCTAAAGGCTCGAGTATTCGTAACTTACTCAGAGGAAAAATAAAAGAGCTCTACCCCAGCGATAATGGCGAGCAAATTCAACTTAAAATTGCCTTAGGTAAAGACGAGCTATGGGCCAACATCACCCCATGGGCTCGAGATGAGTTACAACTCATTCCAGGAAAGGCTATCTATGCCCAAATCAAAGGCGTGACGATGACGCAAATGGATATTGCCGAATCCCACTGAGTTGAATATTTGGAGCAAATTTCAGACACAAAAAAACCGACTCTAGGTCGGTTTGAGTCCCTTCGGAAGGGATGGTACCAGAGGACGGACTCGAACCGTCACGCTTTTAAGGGCGGCGGATTTTGAATCCGCTGTGTCTACCGATTTCACCACTCTGGCATTATCAAAATTAGAGCTAACAAAAACAAGCAGCTGGCTCTAATTGCTGGGAATTATACCTTTGCCTTTGACAATGGCAAGCCCTTTTCAAAGGCAGGGTGGCAAATTAGTTTTAACCGCTCAAAAATCCAACTCTGATACACCAAGGCCAGTTATTCGGCGCCATGGGCGAGTAAAAATTGGGTGTATTCCTTATCACTCTTTTGAATATGATTGACGAGCCAGGCTTTTAAAAATGCCATGAGTTCATCGGCCACATCTTCACCTCTAGCTACCCGCTTTTGAAAATCAAGCACTTGACCAACTAACTGGGCATGCTTTTCCTTGTGGGCCACGGTTTGGGGATAGCCAAAACGTGCAAACAATTCTTCTTCATAGGAGAAATGGTTCGCGGTGTAATCCACCAGCCCTTGGACGATACGCTTAATCGCCTCAAGCCCATATGCCTCACTTAACGTCCGGTGTAATTCATTGATTAATGAGACTAAGCGTTGGTGCTGACGGTTAATCTCTGGCATGCCAATATCAAGCTCAGGCCCCCATTTCACGAATAACTTACTTTGGGCTTGGCTCGAATTAAACATTTTGGCATCGACATGGAATCGATGCAGCAGGGAGCCAATTTCCTGCGACATGTTATACACCTTAAGACTGGATAAGTTGGTGTGGTTGGTATGGCGCGCATTTTTTAGGGCAAGATCGGCCATCACGCTGATATTTTTGTTAATTTCTTCGGCAACTGCATGTTGCTCTTCCGAAGCCGTTGCGATTTGGTGGGACATATCGGTAATGCTTTCAACCTGAGTCACTATGTCACCGAGGGCTTGATGGGCTTGCTCCACCATCACGGCGGTTTCGTCGGCGATGGTGACATTCTTAAGCATCACTTCTACGCTCTGCTGCGCGCCCTTTTGCAACGTGGTAATCTGCTGCTGAATTTCGGCGGTAGCCTCTGAGGTACGTTTAGCTAAGTTACGCACTTCATCGGCGACAACCGCAAAGCCACGGCCATGTTCACCGGCGCGCGCACTCTCAATCGCCGCATTGAGTGCCAATAGATTTGTTTGCTCCGCGACTTGGGAAATGGTTTCAATGATACTGCTAATGCTATTGGTATCGGCGGCAAGGTGCTCGATAACGCCTTTAGTTTGGTGAATTTGCGATTTCATATCGCTGATTTTATTAACGATAGTACCAATTAAATCATCACCGTGTTTCGCCGAGCCTTGGGCAATATCCGCCGCACGCGCCGTACTGGCGGCATTTTGTGAGACTTCTTGTACGGTGGAGACCATCTGCGTCATCGCCGTTGCGGCCAACTCGGTTTGACGCTCCTGCTCGAGCACGCCCTGTTTTGCCTGTTCGCTGATCGCTTTAATATCGGTCGCGACTTTCTTCATCCACTCACTCGTATCGACGAGGGAGAGAATAGTGCGACTAACATCTTCGCCCATGCGGTTGATACTGTGGACAACCGTGATAAACACACCCGCATCTTTCTCATCGAGCTGATAACTTAAATCCCCATCCCCTAAGTGATGGGCCGCACGCTCTAAGTGCCGTAAGTTACGGATCAACTTGTTAATATTTAAAAAGAGAATCACTGCAAGGGCAATTAAACACAGCGCCGCAATCCAGTGGGCACTGGTCGCTAAACAATAAAGTGGATATAAGAGTAAGACCATGGGCGCAAAGATAATACCGTAGCCCATGGTGCCTTTTTGGACACTGATGCCAGCCATTCTTGTCTCCTTCAAAAATGCTATTTCACTTGCTTGCGAGAACTAACTCGTTTGTAACCAACAGATCTTTGTATCATTTAATGATTTTTTCGTACTCGATACTCTTAAGACTAGTCCCGAATGAAACAAGAAACAAAGCCCGAAGGAATGACTTTAACAATATTTTACCAATGGCTAAATTTGAGCTAGATCACAGGGTTAATCTGTAGTTACAACATTGTTTTAAGATGTCGATTTTTTATTGATCGAGATCAGTATTTACAGCCGCTAAGGGCGCTAGTGTAAGGGGGACTTCACAGGAAAGAGGATTTCAATCATGGCATTTTGGTTAGATTTAATGTTCGGTAACCCAATTGGTTTACTCTCAATGATCGTTATCTTTAGCACTATAGGGATAATTTCTTATATCACTTGGATGTTCATTGTGAAGTCCGCGCAACAATCGTAGTTTTTGCTTCCAAATTGTTATTCTGTTCATTGTAAAAATTGCACGTTGTTATGGGGGTTAATCTAACCCCCATTTTTTGTGCCTGTGATTTCTGCTTTAGAACACAACCCGCATCACGCGGCATGTTTACGGCTTTGCACTACCCCATTTAAGAACTGCGGACGCGCTTTAATCAAGTGCTGCATTTCTTCCTGACTCGGCTCTCCCGCGGGTAAACGCAGTACTCCACGATTCAGATACATGCGTGCCTTCATCGAAATTTTATAATCCGCCGTAGGACCTTGGATCGCATAATGGCGCTCATTGCCTAAACATTCGAGGATGCAGGCATTCAGTAAGCTTTTTACTGCGGGTTCATTTTGCGGCAATGTCAAAATGGTGGCGCCCTGTAAAAAGAACTCCCGCAAGAGGGCTCGCTCAGCACGGTCCATCAGGTTGACCTTAGCTTCAATCGTTTCCGTCACGCGTTTATCACTTAAATGACGAATCGACTCATCTAAGCCAAGGTTTAATAACTGAGTTAAGAAATAAGCAATTGAAATGATTAGTCCTAGGCCAACGAAATGGGCATGCTCGGGGACGAATTTATCCAGCGCCAACAAGGCGAGCACATTCGATGGGATCGCCAATAACACAGCGCAGCTGACCATTAGCCATAACATGACTCGAAACATCATCTTTTTAGGGCTAAACAATTTCACTGAATCCAGTTTGAGTTTAATCATAATGTTATCCCAGCGACAAAAAATTGAACTTAGACGGCATCAAGCAAGTTTGATGCCACTGTATCAGTCAAAATTGCGGGATATTTCATGGGGATAAAATGCACAATCTAGATGCTTGAGTCTATGCTTATAAGCATCCAACTCGCTATCAGATAAAGACTATTTAGATGCTGACATTCTTTAGTCAATTTATTAAAAGCCCGATAGGCAGGCATCTTACCTTGTCTATCGTGCTGTTCAGCTCTCTGATTACCTTAATGACGACCGCCTACCAACTGATCAGCGACTACCGTGGCGATGTCACTCGCATCGACCGTGTATTCTCCAATATTGAAAAAGCTAACCTCGATGTCCTCGCCGCCAGCATTTGGGTTATCGATGAAAGACTGATTAATACTCAACTAAATGGCCTTATCCAACTACCTGATATCAATTACATTTCAATCAAAGATGACAGTGGTCAGTCGTGGAATTCTGGCGAGCAAAAGCAAAACCACACGCTCAGTAAAACCTTTCCTCTGGTGTATAAGTCGCCCACGGATAATATCAATGTCGGCAGTTTAGAAGTCCAAGTGGATATGGATGCTATCTATCAACGTCTCTACGATAAAGCGATCCTCATTCTGCTCTCCAATGGCATTAAAACCTTCTTAGTGGCGGGATTTATCCTGTTTCTCGTCTGGTACAACATCACTAAACATCTCGACAAACTGAGCAATTACTGCAAACGCATCGACTTAGATACCGACTTTGAACCGCTGCAATTTGAACGTAAAGACAAGGTCGATGAGTTTAAGCAAGTCGCCGATGCCATCAACAGCATGCAGGACCAGCTTCGCAGCTCCTTTGAGGCACTGAAAAGCTCTAAAGCCGAACTGCAAACCGCCTTAGAAGACAGAGAACGGTTGCTGAAACTCGAACGGAGTTATAAGGAAGAGCTCGCAAGACAGGTCAAAGAAAGAACCCAAGAATTAGAACAGTCATTAACGGCACTAAAACGGGCGCAGCAAGTATTAGTCGAGCAGGAAAAAATGGCCGCCTTGGGTGGGCTCGTCTCTGGGGTTGCCCATGAGATCAATACGCCGATCGGCATTTGTTTGACGGCGGCCAGCACTCAACTGAACCATATCGAAGAGCTGATTGACCTCATTCACAGCGAACACGCCACCCTCGACGAAATCAACGCCATTTTAGATGAGTATCAAGAAAGCTGTGAGCTAATCGTCCGTAATATCACCAAAGCCAGCAGCCTGATCCAAAAATTTAAAACGATCGCCATCGATCGTAGCCACGAAGAACATCAATGCATTAATCTGCAAAGCCAGCTTAAGGAGATCCTAGAATCGACCTTAATCATGTATCCCAAGGTCAGCGTACAAACCCAGCTACAGGTTACGCCAACACTCAATATCCAGACCAATGTCAGCCTGCTCAATCAAATTGTCAGTAATATTCTCTCCAACGCCTTCACCCATGCCTTCCAGGATAGACAGAATAACCAAATTCAGATCACAGCGAATTTAGAGCAAGACTATGTCAATATCAGCATTGAAAACAATGGTATCGCCATTCCCCCCGAGGTGGCAGAGCATATGTTTGAGCCCTTCTTTACCACCAACAGGAGTAAAGGTGGCACTGGCTTAGGCTTATCCGCCGCCTTTAATGCCGCCACACTGCTAAAGGGCACCATGAACTACCAAGCAGACTCGGCACTGGGAGGCGCTAAATTCAATATCCGTATTCCCCTTACCCAGTGTGATGCGCCTAAACTGACCACACACCATGACTTTACAATTTGATGGTGCGCTTGATTACGAGCTTAATAGCAAGTGGCACGAGTTGAAGGCGAGTAAAGCAAACACTGGTGCCACTAAACAAAAATCCACAGCAATGGCTGTGGATTTTTGTTGTTAAAGATGAGTATTTATCTTATTGATTCACCGCTTATTCGCTCGCAGTTGGTTCATTTGCAATTTGAGCGAGCCTAGCAAGTACCCGGCTGGCCGCCACAAAGCCAAAAGTCCCAGTCACCATAGTGACGGCGCCAAAGCCAGAGGCACAATCCATACGCATAGAACCATCGGCCGTCGCTTTACTGCTACACACAGAACCATCGGCTTGGGGATAAACTAATTGCTCGCTGGAAAACACTGCATCGACGGCAAAACGGCGCTGCACATTTTTGGAAAAGTTATATTCGCGGCGCAAAATATTACGCACTTTGGCCAGTAAAGGATCTTGGTAGGTTTTAGCCAGATCGGTAAGCTGGATCTGTGTTGGATCGGTTTGACCGCCCGCGCCGCCAACGGTCACAATCTTAATTTTTTGACGTTTACACCAAGCAATCAGCGCCGCCTTTTGCTTAACCGCATCAATACAATCCACTACATAATCAATATTGCCACCCGCCTTGGCCCCAAGCAAATATTCGCCAAGGTTATCGACCGTAATAAAGTCTTCCACTTCATTGACTTGACAATCGGGATTGATCGCACGGATCCGCTGCGCCATCACAGCCACTTTAGACTCGCCAATCGTCGATGACAGAGCATGAATTTGACGGTTGGTGTTTGTTACGCAGATATCATCCAAATCAATCAGGGTAATTTGGCCAATACCACTGCGTGCCAACGCCTCCGCCGCCCATGTGCCAACGCCGCCAATGCCAATCACCACCACATGGGAGGCGGCAAATTTAGCGAGCGCCTTTTGCCCGTACAAGCGGCCAATGCCACCAAAGCGATTCTGATAGGCTTCAGTCATCAATACTTACCTTATATCTAACTAACAATGGCCGCCCTTAGAGGATGTGAAAGACAATCTACAGCAGCGTAACGCAATAAAAATGCGCCGTGGATTTTATACGATTTGGACCAAAAACCGAAATCTATCTCGACCTAGGTTTGCCAAGTTGCACTCAGATACAAAAGTGCGGCAAATGTAGTCATTGGCACTTTCCTGAATCATAGGCTCATATATTAGGTAAACTCAGATTAAAAGTTCGTTTTAACCTTGTAAAACATAGTGTTAAAAACAGAGCTATTTCAACATCAAGTGATCAGGATCACATTTTTAATTCGTTTGCCTGTCACACTGCGCAGCACCAAAGCTCCACACTCCGCAGTAAAAAGAGATAACTCTTGCTGCATAAAATAATGATATAAGTACAGGAAAATGAAGATGAAAAAGAATCTGCTCACTACAGCGATTGCCGCTAGTCTCGCATTTTGCTCATTTAACTCCCTAGCCGATGGCCCAGAATTTTACGGCCATGTTGACCTGAGTATCACCGACTCAGAAAAAGGTTACGCCGCTCAAAATCAGAAAGATGGCACAGTACTCGAAAACAACTTTTCTTGGGTGGGTGTCAAAGGCTCTGAAAGCGTAAGCCCTTACTTTGATATCATCTATCAAATGGAATTTGGCGTAGAAAACTTTGATAACTCGAATAAAACCTTCAATGCACGTAATACCTTCCTCGGGGTGAGAAGCGTAGCGGGTACCGTTTTAGCGGGCCGTAACGATACGGTATTTAAAGCGTCTGAAGGCGGTTTTGATTTGTTCGGCAACACCAACGCCGACATCGACCTGTTATTGGCAGGCCAAACACGCTCAGCCGATGGCATTTCCTATTATTCCCCTAAGATCGCCGATCTTGTCACCCTTAACGCCACCTATCTGATGAGCGACAACTACGATCAACGCGATAGCCAAGGCAACGAAGTTTATAGCCAAGATCAAATGTATGCCTTAAGCGCCACTTTAGGCGACAAGACCTTTAAAACCCATAATTACTATGTTGCGGCGGCCTATAACGATGGCATCGAAAATATCGAAGCCTACCGTGGTGTTGCCCAAGCAAAATTTGGCGATTTCCTCTTTGGTGCCATTTATCAGCACAGCGAGCATATTGACGACAGATTCTCAAATCTCTCGGGTGAGACCTATTTTGTGAATGCTGCTTATCTAATGGATGATTTGAAATTCAAGCTGGTTTACGGTAAAGATGACTCTGGTTTAGGTAAATATGTCAGCCGTTTTGTCGGCAGCCAAGACAGCGGTAACCTCGAACAAGTGAGTGATGTCGACCTTCAACAGCTCACAGTAGGCGCAGATTACCGACTTAGCACTAAGACTATGGTCTATGGTCACTACACTCGCTTCGACGGCGACCTTATGCTAGCAGGTACAAAACAAGACCTAGACGACAATGTGTTTACTGTAGGTTTACGTATTGATTTTTAATAGTATTATTCTAATTCGAAACAGATAATATTTGATAAAAAAGCGGCTTTGGCCGCTTTTTTATTGTATCTCGTACTAAATAGCATTCTCCCGCCCCATTTATGACAAACTTGCGACAACATTAGTATATGCTACAGTTAGCCTCGCCGACTCACTTAAGCTACAGCGCTTTACCTACCTCTTTAGTAGTAAGTGAAAAATACTGTTTTACCACTTTCATTCCAATTTGCGGTTGAGATATAAGGAAATATCCTAAAAAACCCCGAATATGGACAAGGAGAGCCAAAAACATGATCTGCAACACAGCCTGCAAGTCGTAAAACTGTAAAAATCGGCGGCAACTTTGTTACCGATTCCAGTAACAAATGTGTTAAACCACACAAAAACCATGAAAAATGGATAAGAACTTAGGTTCGAGGGAGCACAAAACATGAAAAAGACATTCATCTCTGCATCAGTTGCATCAGTATTAGCGCTGGCTTCATTCGGTGCGCTAGCCGAAGGCCCAAGCTTCTACGGTCGTTTAGAGCTTGCTGTAACTAATACTGAAACAGGTGCAACTCTACAATCTGGCACAAACGGTGTTGATTTAGGTGAAAGCGGCACTTACTTAGAAAACAACTTCTCTTTATTAGGTGTTAAAGGTACTGAGAAGATTGCTGATGGCTATGACGTTGTTTATCAAATGGAATTCCAAGTTGAAAACACTTCTGGCTCAGGTGACGTGTTCAAAGCTCGTAACACTTACTTAGGTTTAAAAACCAATGCAGGTACTGTATTAGTCGGTCGTAACGACACAGTATTCAAGCAAGCTGAAGGCGGCGTAGATATTTTCGGTAACACCAACGCGGATATCGACCGTTTAGTTAGCGCTCAAACTCGTAGCGCTGACGGTGTTTGGTACTACTCTCCAAAAATCGCTAACTTAGTGACGTTAAACGCAACTTACCTGTTCGACGATAACGACACTACAGCTAAAACTAACGAAAGCTTATACGCTCTGAGCGCGACTCTGGGTGATAGCAAGTTCAAAGAACAAAACTACTACGTAGCTGTTGCTTACAACAAAGGTATCGATGCAGTTGATGCATACCGTGGTGTAGCTCAAGTTAAATTAGGTCAGTTCAAACTCGGTGGTTTATTCCAAAACTCTGAAAAAGTAACTGATAGCGCTATCGATGGTAACACTTACTTCGTGAACGTATCTTACGATCTGAACGGTGTGAATCTGAAAGCTGAATACGGCTACGATGAAGCTGGTTTCGGTAAATACTACAAAGCATTAGGTCAAGCTGGCGCCGATGATATCAGCGTACAAAACGTTAACCTTGGTGCTGACTACCGCTTATCTAAATCAACTATGGTGTATGGCCAGTACTCAATGTACAAAGGCGACTACAAAGACACTACTGGTGCTAAGTTTGACTTAGAAGACGACAACGTATTCTCTGTAGGTGTACGTTACGACTTCTAATATCCTTCTTAAAAGATATTAGCGAAAAAAACCTACCGCTTGCGGTAGGTTTTTTTATACCTCAAATTCAGTACAAAGTGCCGAGTGATTGTCATAAAAAAGCCACTCAAGTGACACTTGAGTGGCTTTGATTAACTTGTTACGACTAACTCTTACGCAAGCTCAAATGACCGTTAAATGCTAGGTAAAACCTCTGCACCTTCGCCTAATTCAACGCTATCAACACGTTGTAACCCGCGCGGTAACTTGGCGCCGCGGCGGCCACGTTCACCCCGATAATGCTCTAAATCGCTCGGTTTTAAGGTGAGTTTACGCTTACCTGCCCATAGGGTGACCGAAGTGTCAGCTGGCACAAGTTGTAAGTGGGTCATCAGCTCTTCACGATTCTTAGCGCGCTCACTCGGAATACCGATAATCTTGTTACCCTTACCCTTAGACAACTGTGGCAATGCTTCCAATGAAAACAGTAACATACGCCCTTCATTGGTGATGGCAAGAATCGACATCTCGCGATTGCGGTCAATCGCTCTCGGCGGCAAAGACTTGGCATTCGGCGGTAAGCTTAACAGGGCTTTACCCGCCTTGTTACGTGACACCATATCGTTGTAAGTACAGATAAAACCGTAACCTGCATCGGTGGCGAGCAGGAAACATTGCTCGTCTTCACCCAAAATCACATGCTGCATGGTTTCACCCGGCGCCATATTAAAGCGCGTGGTGATGGGCTCGCCTTGGCTTCTCGCCGATGGCAGGCTGTGACTGTCGGTCGCAAAGGCGCGGCCAGATGAATCAATAAATACCGCCGCCTGATTACTGCGTCCCATCGCACTGCATAGATATTGATCCCCCGCCTTATAGGACAAAGACTCGGCATCGATATCATGGCCCTTAGCGCAACGCACCCAGCCTTTTTCAGATAACACCACAGTCACTGGCTCGCTCGGCGTCAGCTCCTGCTCGGTTAAGGCGCGGGACTCATGGCGCTCAACAATCGGTGAGCGGCGATCGTCGCCATAGGTTTCGCCATCTTGAATTAATTCTTTCTTGATCAAGGTTTTTAAGCGGCGATCAGAGCTTAATAACTGCTCTAATTTGTCACGCTCGGCTTCAAGCTCATTCTGCTCAGCCTTGATTTTAAACTCTTCTAACTTGGCTAAATGACGTAATTTTAACTCGAGGATGGCTTCGGCTTGCCTATCCGTCAGGTTAAAGCGCGCCATTAACTCGGCCTTTGGCTCATCGTGGAAGCGAATGATTTCAATCACTTCATCGATATTGAGGAAAGCTATCATCAAGGCTTCGAGGATATGTAACCTTGCTAAGACTTTATCGAGGCGATACTCGAGACGACGCCTTACGGTATCGACACGGAACTCTAACCATTCGGTTAATAGCTCTTTTAATCCTTTGACGCGTGGACGACCATCTAGGCCTAAGACGTTCAGGTTTACCCTAAAGCTTTTCTCAAGATCGGTGGTCGCAAATAAGTGCGCCATCAGTTGATCGCAATCGACGCGATTTGAACGCGGCACCACCACCAGTCGCACAGGGTTTTCGTGGTCAGACTCATCACGTAAGTCCGCCACCATAGGCAGCTTTTTCGCCTGCATCTGGGCGGCGATTTGCTCTAAAATTTTGCCGCTACTGGCTTGGTGCGGCAGCGCGGTGATCACAATCTCACCGGCATCGACGCTATACACGGCGCGGGCTTTTAAGGAGCCGCGACCCGTTTCATAGACTTTGGCAATGTCGGCAGACGGGGTGATGATCTCAGCTTCAGTCGGATAATCAGGCCCTGGCACGTAGCCCATCAACTGCTCCAGCTCCAGTTTAGGCTCATCAAGCAAGGCCACGCAGGCATTGACTAACTCTCTAGCGTTATGGGGCGGAATATCCGTTGCCATACCGACAGCGATACCCGTGATGCCATTGAGTAAAATATGCGGTAAACGTGCGGGCAGCACTTTAGGTTCTTTCAAGGTGCCATCGAAGTTAGCGCCCCACTCGACCGTACCTTGTCCCAGCTCAGACAATAATACTTCGGAGAACTTAGACAGGCGCGCCTCGGTATAACGCATCGCGGCGAAGGACTTAGGATCGTCTGGCGCACCCCAGTTGCCTTGACCATCGACTAGCGGATAACGGTAAGAAAATGGCTGCGCCATCAGCACCATAGCCTCATAACACGCACTGTCGCCATGGGGATGGTACTTACCGAGTACGTCACCGACGGTACGGGCTGATTTTTTATGTTTTGACTGAGCCGATAACCCTAGCTCACTCATGGCATAAATAATCCGCCGCTGCACCGGCTTAAGCCCGTCACCGATATGGGGCAAGGCTCGGTCCATGATGACGTACATGGAATAGTTCAGATAAGCTTCTTCGGTAAAGCGCCGCAGGGGCATCTGCTCTACGCCATCTAAGCTTAACTTGATCGCGTCACTCATTTTCTTCTAGTTCCTGTGGTTCTTCAGTATTATCGCCATCCTTATAGAACAGCCGATACAGGTTACCTTTCAAATCATCCGAGATGTACATTGCGCCATCTTCCCCCGATAACAAAGCATAGGGACGGGCAACGGGAAACTCGCCATCAAGAAAACTCACGACGGTTTCGCGGCTGACAACTTGCTCATTCTCGAGTTTCAACATGACGATCTGATAACCCACTTTGCTTGAACGGTTCCAAGAACCATTTTCAGCAACAAACAATTGATTATGGTAGATCTCAGGGAATTGCTTACCGCGGTAAAACGCGAGGCCAGTCGGTGCAACATGGGCCGGCAGTTCATACACTGGGACGGTAATTTTTAAATTTTTAGGTTTTTCGTAGGCAGGCTCGACCACGGACGAAGCGTGCAAATACGGGAAACCATAATGGCTGCCAATCACATCGACTCGGTTGATTTCATCGGGTGGTAAATTATCCCCCATCCAATCACGACCTTGGTCGGCAAACCATAACTTGCCATCTTGGGGAGACCAGTCAAATCCGGTCGCATCACGCACACCGAGAGCGATCTGCTCACTTGCTCCAGTATCGACATTAATCGCAATTATGCTGCTGTAGGGCGCACTCGCCTCACACACGTTGCACGGGGCACCGATGGAAACATACAAGCGGCCATCGGGGCCAAAATTCATCGCGCGGGCACTTTTCTTATCAGATTCTGGCAGATCGCTGTAGATCTCTTTTGGACGAGTCGGACGGCGCAGGCGCTGCTCGATATCAATAAAACGTACGATACGGTTTTCGGTTGCAACAAAAAGATCGCCATTATGGAAGGCTATCGCGTCGGGGGATTCGAGCCCTTTCGCAATCACATAACGTTTATCCACACGACCATCTTGGTTGCTATCAACGAGCGCATGGACTGTGCCACTCTTATTGGAACCCACAAATAGCGTGCCATTTGAGCCCATGGCAATCTGTTTTGCATCCCCGAGATCGGAGGCATAAAGGGATAAACCAAATCCCTTCGACACGGTAATCATGATCGACTGAGACCCCGCTATCGCTGTCTGACTTGTTAATAACGCCAGACTCGCCAGTAGGGTCCCGAAGGCAGAGAACACCCTTAAATATTTATAATTATTAGTTTTTATATACAACATGGTAATTTTCTTTATGCCTAAGTTTTATTGTTATCGGCAATAGTGCACAACATTAAAGTACCGCCATGTCACCCTTATCCTCGAGCCAAGTTTTACGATCCGGCGAACGTTTCTTAGCCAGCAACATATCCATCAGTGAATCAGTTTCTTCTACATCATCAATGGTTAACTGAACTAAACGGCGAGTGTTTGGATCCATAGTCGTTTCACGCAATTGCAGCGGGTTCATCTCACCCAGACCTTTAAAGCGTGTAACTTGGACCTTACCCTTTTTATTCTCGGCAGTAATACGGTCGAGAATACCTTCTTTTTCAGCCTCATCTAAGGCGTAGTAAACATCCTTACCTATATCGATACGGAACAGCGGTGGCATAGCGATATATACATGGCCCTGTTCGACCAGCACTCGGTAATGTTTCAGAAACAGAGCGCAGAGTAAAGTTGCAATATGTAGCCCGTCGGAGTCCGCGTCGGCGAGAATACAAATCTTGCCGTATCTTAACTCGGAGATATCGTTGCTGTCGGGATCGCAACCAATCGCCACCGAGATATCATGCACTTCCTGCGAAGCCAACACCTGCGAGGCATCGACCTCCCAAGTGTTTAGGATTTTACCACGCAGCGGCATAATGGCTTGGAACTCACGGTCACGCGCCTGTTTGGCACTGCCGCCCGCAGAATCCCCTTCCACTAAGAAGAGTTCGCCGCGCATTGGATCTTGGCCGCTACAGTCGGTCAATTTACCCGGTAATGCCGGGCCAGAAGTGACTTTTTTACGGGCGACTTTTTTCGCGGCTTTTAAGCGGCGCTGGGCGTTGTTGATACACATTTCCGCCAGCGACTCGGCCAATTCGGTATTCGAGTTTAACCACAATGAAAACGCGTCACGCACAATGCCAGAAACAAAGGCCGAGCTTTGACGGCTCGAGAGTTTCTCTTTGGTTTGGCCAGCAAATTGCGGATCTTGCATCTTCACCGAGAGAATGAAGGCAGCGCGATCCCAAATATCCTCAGGCGACAACTTGATACCGCGGGGGATCAGATTGCGAAACTCGCAAAACTCGCGCATCGATTCCAGCAAACCTTGGCGGAATCCATTCACGTGGGTTCCACCCAATGGCGTTGGGATCAAGTTAACATAGCTTTCGTTAATCGCATCGCCACCTTCAGGCAGCCAAGTAATCGCCCAATCCGCGGCTTCAATTTGTCCTTTAAAGCTGCCGATAAAAGGCTCTTCTGGCAGCATGAGGTTATCGCCAACCGCCGCCTTGAGATAATCCGTTAAACCACTCTCGTAGTACCACTCATGGACTTCGTTGGTGTGTTTATTGGTAAATTTGATCCTCAGGCCCGGGCACAACACTGCCTTAGCGCGCAGCAAATAGATGAGTTTGGAGTTGGAGAAATTTGCCGAATCAAAATAGCTGGCGTCGGGCCAGAAATGTACTCGAGTACCAGTATTGCGACGACCACAAGTACCAGTGACTTTTAACTCTTCAACCTTAAAGCCATTTTCAAAAGCAATATCATACACTTGGCCATCACGGCGTACCGTCACTTCGACGCGACGAGACAGGGCGTTAACCACCGAAATCCCCACACCGTGCAAACCACCGGAGAATTGGTAATTCTTATTCGAAAATTTACCGCCCGCATGCAGTTTAGTGAGGATAAGCTCGACCCCAGGAATGCCTTCTTCAGGGTGAATATCTACCGGCATCCCCCGACCATCGTCGGTGACTTCCAGAGAGTTATCGGTATGGAGCACAACTTCGATTTTAGTGGCGTGGCCCGCTAAAGCCTCGTCCACACTGTTATCTATGACCTCTTGGCCTAAGTGGTTAGGTCGGGTGGTATCGGTATACATACCTGGACGGCGTTTAACTGGGTCGAGTCCGTTAAGAACTTCAATGGCGTCAGAGGTGTATTGATTCGTCATAGTGTACGCTATAAGTTGTTATATCCGGCCATGTTGCGGCTCTGGATGACTATTTGTCAAGGTAAGTGTAAAAATTGGCTTACAGTTTGCAGATATCGCTCATAACCCACAAAACTGTGATCGCCACCGGCTTCGATCCGTAATTGGCAATGGTGATACTTATGCAGTGTTTCACGATAATCCAGCACTTCATCGCCCGTTTGCAATAGTACCAAAAAACGATCGGGATTGCGGATAACAGCCGTATTAAATTCAGCCACTTCCTGCTTATGCTCCGGCAATACCTGATAATGCTCTTCGGTATAAGGGTTAAATTGCGGCCCCATAAACTCATCAAACAGCTCAAAGGGCTTGACGGCCGGATTAACCAACACAGCGCGGCCACCATAGTGTTCTGCCAAGTAACTCGCAAAATATCCCCCCAAGGATGAGCCAATATAGCTCAGTGGCTCGCCCGCTTGCTTGGCAGCCTCAACATATTGCAGTAGCAAGGCCATGGCGGCCTTGGGAGTATTGGGTAATTGCGGTTGATGGAATACTAAGGAAGGGTGATGCTCGGCCATATATTGCGCCGTCATCACCGCTTTATCGGAGAAAGGTGAACTGTTGAATCCGTGAATATAGAGCAGCATAGTTCCTCAAGCTGCGGTCACTCGCGTTAATAACCGCTGGAATCTTTATCGGGGGAAAACAGATTTCCCGGCACGCGATACACATTAGTGCAGATGCTACCATCGGCCTTCAGCTCCAGCAAACGATAACCGGGTTGCAGTCCATCGAGGGCAAAATAAGGCGATTGCGGTTTAAACTGAATACAAGTGGAAGGCGTTGCCATTAATTGCAGCGCGCCATGGGGACCATCGTAATCGGTATCCAACTGTTGATGCACATGTCCCCAGAGTAACCCTTTAACCTGCGGGTATTGGGCGACACGTCTGAGAAACTCAGTGCCATTATCCATGCAATGTTGGTCTAACCACGCGCAATTCACCAAAATAGGGTTGTGGTGCATCACCAGTAAGGTATGGCGGTCTGGATGTGCGGCTATGGCCTGTTCAATGAGTTCGAATTGACTCTCGGCCATATTGCCGCCGGGCTTTCCCCGAACGGTGGAGTCCAGCATCAAGATTTGCCATTTTCCGACCAAGATACGCTGCTGACCGAAAATCCGCTCACCCTGCATATGCAAAAACATAATCCGCGGATCATCATGATTACCCGGAAGATAATGGCAAGGTAAATTGAGTGGCGCCACAGCGGCCACGAATTGACGATAGGATTCGGGGGAATAATCTTGGCTTAAATCGCCCGTGGCTAACATCAGATGCGCTGGATAGTCGACAGCACGAATCGTATTAAGCACAGCAGCAAAACTTTTACTGGTGTTGACCCCTAATAACTGAGCCTCAGGATCGGCAAAAAGGTGCGGATCAGTGACTTGCACTATGCGCACACTTTCTTCTTCAGCTATGGAGTAAGAGACTGCCTCTTTCAGCACATTGAATACCCAATTCTAAGACTGACACACCAAACGTTGTTGGCTGCCAATCTTCAATAACTCCCCCAGGAATGCATTAACCTGGTACTTTTCATCGCTATGATACATGCGTAAATTGGGATAATCATACACTGGGCGCAATTGGTAAATCTGTTGACCAGTTAACACTTCTGCTAATTTAGCATCATGATAAATTCTAACTAACACCTTGGGAGTATTAATAAACTCCATGATTTTAACTGGTCGTGAGATCTCAACTAATTGAGTATATTTGGTATTTTCTAAAATACGGATTACTAATACACCCGCTTCACCTTCAAGTTGCCAAGACTGCCCCACCTCAATATCGAGCGGTAACCACTTCTGCATATAGCCGTAGTTACGCCCGCATAGCGCTAAAAAGTCGCTCACGTTAGGTTGGTAGCGCGGTTTTCGGTGCGATGTTGAAGTAGCCAAACCTTTATCCAACTTTAACCAGTTGCTGATAGTTTAATTGCAACCACTGCAATCCAATTACGGTCGAAGCATTGTCTATTGCCCCGTTGACGACCTCATTATAGGCATCCTCACGGTCTAACACATGCAATCGAATATCTTCGTGTTCGTCAGCTAATCCGTGCAGACCTTGCGCCTGGGATGAATCCACCTCGGCCCAATAGAAATAGAAACGTTCCGTACTGCCACCTGGACTTGCCAAATAACTATTCACAAAATGCATATTGCGAGCGGTTAAGCCTGTTTCTTCGAGCAGTTCGCGGTGTGCGACATCCTGTGGCGTTTCGTCGGGCGCAATCATACCCGCGACCAACTCCATTAGCCAAGGAGATTTAGAGGTCGCTAATGCAGGAAAACGAATTTGTTCAATCAAAACAATCTTGTCACGCGCGACATCATAGGGAAGAACCACCACGGCATGGCCGCGTTCAAACACTTCACGGGTCACAGGTTGGCTCCAACCACCGGCAAAAAGCTTATGCTTGAAAGTAAACTGCTCCAAGGCAAAAAAGCCCTGATACAGCGACTTTTTCTCAAGAATTTCAACATCTGTTTTCGAAAAACCAGCAGGCTTCATATTTCAATCCTTAACTGTTAAATTTTCGCCTATTATCAAGGCAATTTGGCGCATTTTTAAAATAAAATCTGTTACACTTCGCAGTTGACTTGAACGTGTGGGAGTTTTTAGACTCTACGACATTAAGTTTTAGCTGTATCGGGAAGCGTCGGGAAGCGCAAACCGCCTTGGTAAAGGCATTACTTAGTCTAAACGAAGTTACATATTTCTCCTTTTGGAGAATTTGTCTAATAAGGACAGCAAATGAAATTTAAGATCCGTTCTCTATGCGCAGCATTGACTCTCGCGGCTTCCGCTCAAGCGGTTCAAGCAGATGATTTACTGCAAATATATCAACAAGCACTGACGAGCGACCCGCTAGTATTACAAGCACAAGCTCAACGTAATGCCTTGTTTGAAAAGATCGAACAAAACCGTGCACCACTGTTACCGACAATCAGCGCTAACGTAGGTTATGACAAAGCATGGAATGATCCTAAGAGCGATACCAGTGGATTAACCGGTAGCCTAAAGCTGAACCAAGTGATCTATGATCACAGCGCTTGGGTTGGTTTAAGTCTGGCCGAAAAAGCCGCTTCTCAAGCCGATTCAAACTACGCTTCTGCCCTGCAAAATTTAATCACTCGTGTGACTAAAGCCTACTTTGATGTGTTAACGGCGAAAGATAACTACGAGTTCCAAGGCGCAGAGAAACGTGCGATTGAACGTCAACTCGAGCAGACTAAACAACGTTTTGCCGTAGGTTTAACTGCAATTACCGACGTACATGAAGCGCAAGCTCAGTATGACTTAGCCTCGGCTACTGAAATTTTGGCTGAAAACACGTTAGCCAACAGCTACGAAGCCCTGCGTGAAATCACAGGTATCGATCACAAGACCATTAACGTGCTCGACACCAACCGTTTCTCCGCGGTAACACCAGCACCTACCTCATCGAGCGAGTGGCTAAAGATTGCTGAAACCAACAGCGTCGATCTAATGACTCAACGCATCGGTAAAGATATCGCCCAAGAGACCATCAGCCTATACAAAGCGGGCCACATGCCATCTCTTAGCCTAAACGCTGGCTATAACAAAGGGTTAGAGCAAAAAACAGGTGACGTGAATGAGCCTGATTTTGACAATGTGAACGTTGGTGTGAACTTAAGCATTCCTATTTTCGAAGGCTTTAAAGTTACCTCACAGGTCAAAGAAGCACAATTCCAATACGTGGAAGCAAGCGAGAAGTTAGAGCAAACCTACCGTAGTGTGGTGAAAAACGTTCGTAACAACTACAACAACGTAGGCGCTTCTATCAGCTCAATCCGTGCTTATGAGCAGTCAGTGATTTCATCTGAAAGTGCGTTAAAGGCTACACAAGCGGGCTTCGAAGTCGGTACTCGTACTATTGTTGACGTACTGAACCGTACCCGTGACCTGTACGACTCAAAACGTAAATTGTCGGATGCCCGCTATAGCTACATCAACTCAATTATTGCGTTGAAACAAGCTGCAGGCACCTTAAATGAAGACGATGTTATCTCTATCAACAACGGTCTAAAAGCCGAATAAGATAGCGATACATCCCATAAAAAAACCGCCTAAATGGCGGTTTTTTTATGGCTGATTCATTAGCGTTAACGCTTAGAAATCAATTTCTACACCCGCGAAATAACCGTCAAACTTAGTATCGGCGCTGATGCCAGAGAAATTATTCACATCAAAGGCAAACTCACGGTAACCAACGCGCACACGGGTATCCACAGCCACACCGTCAAACTCCCAGCCTAAGCCGATGGCATAGTCATGTACGTTAGACTCGTTTACCCCAAGCATTAAATCCGCAAAACCGAATAAACCTAGGCCAGGCATGCTCACGTGTGTGCTGGCATAACCCATCACAATGCCGCTATCGACATCTTTCTCTTCAGGATGGCCAGCGTCTTGAACGCGCAGAGAGCCGTTCATCAGCTTGTAGGCGGCACCGAGATCCAAAGACAGAATGTCGTTATCCAGCAACTCGTAATACAGCACAAAATCGGTATTGCTCAGATCGGTATAGCTGGTCACATTGCCAGTAAAATCATGACCATTGAAGGTAAAGTCTGCATTCGTGAGACTGCCCTTCTGATCTAAGCTATTTTCACGAATTTTAAGATTCGGGATAAATGGCAGCGGATGCTCAACCGCAACCCAATAGCTACCTTGTGCCGATGAGCTGTAGTCAAAACCTTGTTGTGGTTGACCTTTGTCGGCAAAAGTACCGCTGGTATCGGCGCGCCAGTAATCACCACCAATTTTGAATCCAACCACAGTAGCCGCTTGGGCAGAAGTGGCCATTAAGCATCCTAATACCGCACTGGCGAGGAGTGTTTTTTTCATAATTAACCTTGAGATAGCAAGTTCGTTAAATCAATCACCGCGGCATTCGCACGGGACACATAGTTAGCCATAACCAATGAATGATTAGCGACTAGACCGAAACCACTGCCATTAAGTACCACAGGGCTCCAAACCGTTTGTTGAGTTGCCTCCAGCTCACGAATGATCTGTTTCAGGCTGACCTCAGCATTTTTCTTTTTCAATACGTCAGCAAAGTCGACCTCGACTGCACGCATAAAATTCAGCAGTGCCCACGAGGCACCACGGCTCTCATAGAACACATCATCGATTTTCCACCAGCTGGTTTTCACCTGATGGCTGGCTAAATTCGGAGTCGATTGGCGCGCAGCATTGTCGCCGGCTAAATCGGTATTTAATCGCTCCTGCCCAACACTCGCCGATAAACGTTGAGACATGCTACCTAAACGTTTTTGGACTTCTTTGAGCCACTCGTTGAGGTTGTCGGCACGGGCGTAAAACTGAGCATCCTGATTATTTGGATCCATCATACGCGCGCGATATAGCTTGAGCAGCTTAACGCCATCGCGGTACTCGCTCTCGGCGCTTGGCACTAACCAGCTGGTATGGTCGATGTTCAGCTTAGCCTGCGCTTCACTTAGATCCTTATCCGCAGCAGATTGAGACTGGGAGCGGCTAAACTCTTTACGCATAATCAGTGCTAAATCACGAACTTGCTCTAAAGCGCCGTACTCAAACGCGGGCATGTTATCCATAAAAATTGAAGGGGGCATCACATCGTTTGATAACCAACCACCCTGCTTATCCAGCAATGTTTCAACGGTCAGGATCAACGACGTGGTGGTGGCATAACCCACGACATTCTTCTCTGTGGCCGTCAGCTGTTGTGGAGTCAGGGTATCAGGTTCGATACTCCACCACACACTCACTAGATAACCAATTAAAACAACAAATAAACCAACTCCGGTGACCTTCTTCCATGTTATTTGCATCAAGTGACTCCTTAATGATGGTGATGATGCTCATGTTCAGCAGCATTCTCGGCCTGCTTAGCAACAGGTAATGTAATCGTTAGATTCTCGCCATCGTCAAACGCTAACTGCAGTTTAACTTGCTGATCTAGGGCTAATGGGGCTTTGAGTCCGATGAGCATCACATGCTCTCCAGACGGCGAGAGGGTTAATTTTCCGTGGGAGGGAATATCGAAACCTTCAACATGGCGCATCTTTACCATGCCTTGTTCTTCGATGATGGTATGTAATTGTGCTTCCTTCGCGACCTCAGTCGTCACTCCGGTGAGGCGAACCGTTTTATCGCTATGGTTCTCCAGCGTAAAGTAAGCGGCGGTATTTGGTACTGTATCAGGCATTGCACGGACATGACCTTCGGTCATCACTACGTTCGCGAAAACAGAAAATGAAGCACAGGATAATGCGACAAAATTAAACATCTGTTTGAATATCGGTTTCAATGTCTTAAACTCCATGTCTACCCAATGTCGTCGTAAAGGAAAACAACCCATGAGTCATATACAGGTTCGGGATGATCAGGGCGTTCGTATTATCAGCTTTAATCGCCCAGATAAACGCAATGCACTTGATCTTAATATGTATAAACAACTGACAGAATACCTGATCGAAGGTGAAGCAGACAACGACATTCGTGCCTTTATGCTCCATGGCGAAGATAATTGTTTCACCTCGGGCAATGATGTTGCTGACTTTTTGAAAAATAGTGACTTAGGTCCAAATCATCCTGCAGTGCGCTTCCTATTTTGCCTATTGGAACTCAAAAAACCGCTGGTTGCCGCCGTTTCTGGTGCCGCCGTTGGCATAGGCACAACGGTACTGCTTCACTGTGATTTGGTCTATGCCGACAACACGGCTAAATTTCAACTGCCCTTCGTGAATTTGGCCCTAGTGCCCGAGGCTGGCGCAAGCTTACTCTTACCCGAATTGGTGGGTTATCAAAAGGCGGCGGAGCTCTTGCTGCTCGGCGAAAGTTTTGATGCAAATACTGCACACAGACTGAATATCATTAACGATGTGATCGCCCAAGAAGAGTTACTCGGTTACGCCCTGAGTCAGGCCAAGAAATTGGCGAATCAGCCACCGCAAGCACTGCAAATCACCCGTCAGTTGATGCGACCACATAAAAACCGCGTGCAACACCAGATGCATCAAGAATTAGAACAATTTAGTGCAAGACTCAAAAGCGATGAAGCAAAAGCCAGATTTCAGGCTTTTCTTAAAAAGTGATGCTCACTTAAACAGTGTTCACTATTGGCATGAGGGTCGATGCGCCCTCTTGTTGATAGCATCCCGCTAAAGACTGTGTCCATAAACTTGCATCGGCAATTCCATTCACGTCCCCAAATTGGGGGAGTAAAAACGTGGGTTAAATTGGTCTTTTCCATTGGTTCACAAGTAAGGCCAACACAAAGTAAACCAGCAGGCTCACACCCGGCATAAACAGAATCGCACCGGCCCACACGACACGAGTCCAAAAACAGGACCAACCAAACTGCCACGCCATACCGGAGGCAACACCGCAGACTAAACGTTCTGAATTGTCCATTCGCATTTGCGCTCGTTTCATTTTGAACTCCAATCGATGAATAACTTATTTATCGCTGACACTGTGCCACTGAAACCAGCAGATAATTCCTGAAAACAACGCGAGGCTAATCACTGGTAGCAGTAGCAGAGTCATAAGAGGTGCTACAAACCACATAGGCAGCTCCTTACTTGTTTGCGCTGTATTCGCCTGAGGTGACAGACTCACCTTGGTTATCGGCGCTCAGTGTTAGCTGGCTATTGAAGTCATAGATACTTTCAGCTAATTGTGTTTGCAGTGATAACACCAGTTCACGCTTAGTGTTAACCAACAACTCCTGCGCTTGGGTGCTCAGCGTTTGCTCGATGGCGCCCACTACATCAGATACAGGTGCTGCTTCGGCGTGTACAGAAACACTCGCCATTAATGCACCAAATAACACACTCGCTTGAACTGATTTTTTAACGTTTGAAGTAAACATGATGTCGTCCCTTTCCGATTGATTAACTTGACATAGGGACTATTACAAAGGGCGTGCCAACTTGTTAAATTATACTTAACACACTAATTTAATTAGATTTAAAAATTTATTTTAAGCTAAAACGAGATAAGAGGGATATTTAGGAAAGGTAAAGTGGTGAAAAATACTACAAGCATTAGTCAATCTCACCACTTTTTAAATCGAGTGATTATTGAGCAATTATTTCACTCTGAATACTTTGGTAAGCCTGCTTGACCACCTCAATACCTGCACCATTTTTATGGGCGTTTTCGCTCAAATAACGACGCCACGCACGGGCACCCGGTAAGCCTTGGAATAAGCCAATCATATGGCGAGTGATATGATTTAAGCGCCCGCCCGCCTGCAAGTGAGCCTCGATATAGGGCAACATAGCCTCAATCACAGCTTCACGGCTAATTACCGCCTTCTGACTACCACAGAGCAGTTGGTCAACCTGCGCCAGAATATAGGGATTTTGGTAAGCCTCACGTCCTACCATCACACCATCTAAGTGCTGCAAGTGGTTTTTAGCCTGTTCAAGGCTAGTGATACCACCGTTAATGCTGATATTGAGCGTCGGGTAATCACGCTTAAGCTGATATACTCGGTCGTAGTCTAAGGGCGGGATCTCGCGATTTTCCTTCGGACTTAACCCCTGTAACCACGCCTTACGCGCATGGATAATAAACTCACCACAGCCTTTAGCCATGACAGTATCAATAAAGTGAGTCAAAAACTCATAGCTATCCTGCTCGTCAATGCCGATACGTGTTTTTACCGTCACAGGAATATCAACCACTTGCTTCATAGCATCGACACATTCAGCCACCAGCTCGGGTTCAGCCATCAAACAGGCACCAAAGCGACCGTTTTGCACGCGATCGGAAGGACAGCCCACATTGAGATTCACTTCATCATAACCGCGCTCGGCGGCAAGTTTGGCGCAGCGAGCAAGTTCAGCAGGATTCGAGCCCCCCAATTGTAATGCAAGGGGATGTTCTTGTTGGTTATAGGCAAGATAATCACCACGGCCATGCAAAATCGCCCCTGTCGTCACCATCTCGGTATACAACAAGGCATTTGCCGACATTAAGCGAGCAAAATAACGGTAATGACGATCCGTCCAATCCAACATCGGTGCAATGGAAAAGGTGCGGTCGAGCTGTAGACCATCATTAAGATTATTTTTCAACACGTGACTATCGACTCAAGTAATTAGAATTTGCCAGTAAGTTCCAGCTTTGAGGGATAAAGCGCCTTACTTTAAGCTGCAGAAGAGCCATGCAGCGCCAGCGTAAAAATACAAAAACAGTAAACGAGTTAACGTTTACTGTTTTGTTGCCCCTCAGAGCTGGCGGGATTATACCCTAAACCGCCCGCTTTGGGGAGATGAAGCAGGTAGAGAAGCCTAGCTTAGGATCACTACAACTCACTCCAACGTCTGAGCAAGTTATGGTAAACCCCAGTCAGATTAAACAACTCTTGTTCTGGCGCGGCCTGCGCCGTCAGTGCTTGAATCGATTGATCGAGTTGAAATAGCAAGCGGCGCTGCCCCTCATCGCGCACCATACTCTGCAGCCACATAAAAGCGGCGGTGCGTTCACCCGAGGTAACAGGCGTAACCTGATGCAGACTCGTTGACGGATATAACACCAAAGATCCCGCCGCGAGCTTTATGCTTTGCTGGCCATAGGTATCTTGGATCACCAGCTCACCACCTTGATAAGTGTCTGGTTCACTTAAAAATAAGGTGGCTGACAGGTCGGTGCGTACCATGCCTTCGCTCGTCGAGCGAATCGCGTTATCAATATGATAGCCAAAGGTTTCGCCGCCTTGATAACGATTAAACAAAGGAGGATAAAACTGTAATGGCAGCGCCGCCGACACAAATAAAGGGTGGGCCAACAAGCGTGCCATGATTAACTCGCCGATTTGCAGTGCGACAGGGTCATCTTTGTCTAACTGTTGATTACGTTTGCGGGTACTCGCCATCACGCCCGAGGTCTGATTGCCATCAATCCAAGTGCGGGCATCGAGCTCTTCCCTTAGCTGATTGACTTCTTCTTTAGAAAAAACATTCGGAATTTCAATAAGCATTTCAAAATCCTATTGGAATAGCATAAACATCAAAGGCAGCCCTAGGGCTGCCATTCAGAACTCGATTAATACGGCTTAGAAGTGCATATCCGCACTTAACATCACTAAGCGACCAGGGGCCATATTGGCAAAGTGCGCGGTGTACGCTTTATCGTAATAACGCTCATCCGTTAGATTTTGCACGTTCAGACGTAAGGTCAAGAATTCACTCATTTTATAAGATGAAGTCAAATCAAAACGCCAGTAGGATGGAATTGACAGCGTGTTGGCCGTATTACCATAAACTTTACCCATGTAGTACGCGCCCATACCAACAGTAAAATCCTCAGTTACATCGTAAGTCGTGAATAAACTTAAGCTATTTTTAGCGGTATTAGGGAAGCGGTTACCATTTTGTGCTTGGTTATAACCATTGCTTTCCAAGGTCGCATCCAAATAGGTGTAACCGCCAAAACCGTGCCAATGCTCAGTAAAGTCACCGGAGAAGCCAAGTTCGAAACCTTTCACCTTTTGCTCGCCGACGTTTTCCTGCGGCGAATTACGATCGCCAGAGGTCGCGACCCGAGCGTTGTTTTTCTCAATTTGGAATACCGAACCATTCAGAGATAAACGTCCGGCAAAGAAGTCCCACTTAGTGCCTAACTCATAGCTTTCAGTATCTTCTGGCTCTAGATCGGCGTTGGTACTGCCGAGACGATCCGCGCCATCACCATTTGAGGTCCCCGGAGGGTTAGAAGAAGTGCCCCACGCAGCATAAATACTGCCGTTTTCAGCGGGCTTATAAAGTACCGATAATTGATAGTTAAAGAAGTCAGTATCATTGCTAAATTGAGAAGTCGAGTTCTCAGCACTGGTGCTGTAATCATCCCAACGGATCCCGGCGTTCACCATCCACGCTTCGGTTAACTCAATGGTGTTAAAGGCATAAAGTGAGCGAGTATCGGTTTCTGTAACTGTCGCATCGGTGCCGAGGGTGATAGTACCAACCCAAGGATCGTGCGGATTTGGATTATCCAGCAGCGTACAGTTGTAGTTGTCCAGCATCGCCTGATCACAACCCGCGTTGCGGCCATTACCCGTATCGACGGTGTAACTTAAATTACTAGTACGTTCGTTACTGAGTTCAGTACCGACGGCAAAACGGTTAGTCATCCCCGCGAGTTTTGCTTCACCCGAGAGTTGTAATTGAGTGGCTAGAGTCTTTGTGACCGAATGGCGCGACTTAGTGTTTCGCCAGACATAACCATTAGCCACGTTGCCCGTAGTGTCGTCCGGGTTGGTCACAATATAATAATTGCTGTTACGGCTATAGATGGAGGTCGAAGTGAACTGCATGTCGTTATTAAAATCATGGCTTATCAACACTGACGCCGTATCATCCATAGTGTCGCGAAAATCCCGCGACAACAGACCATAGAAGTTGTCAGGGTCGACACCCGCAGGCTCGCCCGTAGCCTGATCGTAAGGAATACCATAATCAGGAATGTCATGATTTTCAAAGTGATAATATTCGAGCGTCACTTTTGTTGGCGTGGTTAAACCAAAGGTCACCGAAGGCGCTACGCCCCAACGGTTACCCGTGACTTCATCGCGACCAGGGGTATCGGCATCGTGGGCCATCATGTTGATACGGACCGCAGCCTCATCGGCAATCACACGATTAACATCGACGCTGGCGCGTTTAAGGGAATCCGTTCCAACGGCAACGTCGGCATTAATAAAGTCTTCGGATTGCGCTTTTTTAGTCACAATATTGATGCTACCACCAACGGCGCCACGGCCGTTGTATACAGAGCTTGGGCCTTTCAGGACTTCAATTTGTTCAATGTTAAAGGTTTCGCGGCTTTGTGAGCCCACATTACGCATACCATTGATAAAGGTTGAAGATTGGGCATCGTAACCACGGATGAAAGGTCTATCACCGTAGGGGTTGCCACCCTCACCTGTACCTAAGGTAATACCAGGAGTTGCACGTAGCGCATCGGTAAAACTTTGGGCGCCCATGTCTTTGATTAAATCTTGATTGATAACGGTAACGGTTTTAGCGGTATTGAGCAGGTCTTCGGTAAATTTACCCGATTGCACTTTACGGGTGTTGTAACCTAAGTACTCACCGTTTACTTCAATATGCTCGACTTTTTTATCAACGACTTGCGTTTGCCCTTCCGTTGCCATTGCGGGAATTGCCGAAACCGCCATCCCAATCGTTAACGAACCTAAAACATGAGCACCGAGTGTGACTCGGCCATTACGACGTTTTGCAAATTTCATCAAAAACATTCCTGTTGCGGACTAAACCTGTAACAGATGTCCCCCACCTGTTAATCGCCGCTAATATATTCAAAACACAATTTGCAATCAATAATTATTATCATTTACATTACAATTTAATCTTTGTCACATTATCAACAGCGATTGAGTGCTAGGTCTCAATTAGCAAGATATGAGCAAAAACATTTGCACGACTTGAATTTAACAATATGAAAATAATAGAAATTTAGCCTTTAATGGGAAATGCAGCGCTTACAAAGCGCTGAATAATCAAGCTTCTCTCGAAAACTGATGGATAAATCATTTTATAGGCTTGAGAAGCCGAATGGACGACCTTTGCGCGCAACAGATGGATTCAGAAGCGTAAGATTAAAGGACAGTGTCTTGAGCCTCTGCACGGATAAACAACAATAAAATCGTGAAATTAACCTCACATTTCCATTTGTGTCATCTAAGCTGATAGAGTGTGATTAAGATTGCTGTGGTTCAGCCACTTTTCGTCTAACCTTAATGACATGGTGACCATAAGGCTTAAGTTCATAAGAGGAAACACTGAAGCATGAACGTCAATTTTATTAACCCTTTTCTGCAATCCCTGCTCAATGTCATTTCGACGATGGCAAGCATGGATCTCACTCCGGGCAAGCCCCAAATTAAAACCGACAACTTAGCCAAGGGGGATGTGTCGGGGTTAATTGGTATGGTTGGGCCGCAGACTAAGGGATCGTTATCTATTACCTTTGAACAAAAGCTGGCACTGCAGATCATGCAAAACATGCTTGGGGAAAACCCCGGTAAGATAAACGAAGAAGTCACCGATCTCGTGGGTGAAATCACCAACATGGTCACTGGTGGGGCAAAAAATCTTTTAGGACAAAAGGGTTACGAGTTCGAAATGGCAACCCCTATGGTGGTCTCGGGTAAAGGGCATACTATTTCCCATAAAGCAAACGGCACCAAAATTATCATGCCCTTCAGCAGCCCATTCGGTAACGCCTTTATTGAAATCTGCTTCGAGAATTAATTCATATCGTTCATGTCGCTCTGCAAGATTGATTATCGCTTCAAAGACGCAATAACCAAGTGTAGAACGGCTGGCAAAAGGCCACTCAATCTCCCGCTTCTTAGGGCATAAAAAAACGGCGCAAATGCGCCGTTTTTTATTTCTACTCTGATGGCTTATGCAAGACACACAGCCACCCTTGGAGTGAGTTTAGTCACTAACTCATAGGCGATGGTGCCAATATGTTCGGCCACTTCCTCAACGGGCAAGGCGGCGCCCCAAAGCAGGGCTTCATCGCCAACTTGGTCTGTCGCATCGGCGCCTAAATCAACGGTTAACATATCCATAGATACACGACCAACAATCGGCACTCGGCGACCATTAACCCATACAGGCGTACCTTCTGGCGCATTGCGCGGATAACCATCGCCGTAACCAATCGCCACGACGCCAAGGCGAGTATCTTGTTTCGCCGTCCAATAACAACCATAGCCAACGGGTTGTCCCGCCTTGTGATCGCGCACTGCAATCAAACGCGAGACTAAGTTCATCGCCGGGATCAAACCATGATTGGCACCGCAATCCCCCGTTACAGGTGAGACACCATAAAGTGCAATCCCGGGACGGATCCAATCCCCTTGGCTCTTAGGCCAATAGAGGGCACCCGCAGAATTAGCTAAGGTTCTAAATCCAGGCAAATCCGCGGTTAACTGGTTAAAGGTTTGCATTTGCACTTGGGTGTAATGATTTTCAGGCTCATCGGCACAGGCAAAGTGAGTCATCAAATGTATGGGCTTGGCAACATTGTCACAGGCGGTCAAACGCGCATACACCTGCGTAAATTGCTCAGGCGTCACGCCTAACCGATGCATGCCAGAATCCACTTTCAACCATACGGTGACAGGCTTTGATAGCGTCGCCTGTTCTAACATCTCAATTTGCGACTCGTGGTGCACCACAGTATCGATATCGTGGGCCACCAACAGAGGTAAATCAGTGCTGCGAAAGAAGCCCTCAAGCAATAACAAGCGCGCCTTCACGCCACCGGCGCGCAATTCTAAGGCCTCTTCTAAACGGGCCAAACCAAAGCCATCGGCAGTGTGTAAACAGTTGGCGACATTTAATAATCCATGACCATAACCATTGGCTTTCACCACCGCCATCACTTGGCTGCGACTCGCCTGTTGACGCAAGACGGCGAGATTGTTTTGCAGTGCACTACTGCTAATTTCTGCTCGGGGAAAAGGTTTCAAAATTTGCCTTGTCTATTTGGAAAGTCAGGAAATAAAAAAGAATACATAAGCAGTGCTTAGCTTCTAACACCAGAAATTAATCTTCTTCAAACTGTGGGCCAGCGTAGTTATCAAAACGGGAAAACTGGCCTTGGAAGGTCAAGCGCACACGTCCAATGGGGCCGTTACGCTGCTTACCTATGATGATTTCCGCCGTGCCCTTATCGGGAGAATCGTTGTTATACACCTCATCACGGTAAATAAACATGATGAGGTCCGCATCCTGCTCAATAGAACCCGATTCACGTAAGTCCGAGTTCACTGGGCGCTTATCGGCACGTTGTTCGAGCGAGCGGTTAAGCTGGGAAAGTGCAATCACGGGGATCTCTAACTCTTTAGCCAATGCCTTGAGAGAGCGAGAAATTTCGGCGATTTCTAGGGTACGGTTGTCCGATAACGCAGGTACTTGCATCAGCTGCAAGTAGTCGACCATGATCATCGATAAGCCGCCATGTTCACGGGCGATACGGCGGGCACGGCTGCGCACTTCGGTCGGGGTTAAACCTGAACCATCGTCGATATACATCTTGCCCTGCTCGAGCATTATCCCCATGGTCGAGGATACCCGTGCCCAATCCTCATCATCCAGTTGTCCGGTACGGATTTTAGTTTGGTCGACGCGGCCCAAGGAGGCCAACATACGCATCATGATCTGTTCCGAGGGCATCTCGAGACTGAAAATCAGCACAGGCTTGTCTTCATTCATCGCCGCCTGCTCGCAGAGGTTCATCGCGAAGGTGGTTTTACCCATAGAAGGACGCGCTGCGACGATGATCAAGTCGCCGGATTGGAAGCCCGCAGTCATACGGTCGAGATCGCTAAAACCACTCGACACCCCTGTCACACCGTTGTGTGGGTTGTTATATAGCTGCTCAATCTTATCGACGGTTTTTTCGAGAATGGTTTTAATGCCTTCGGGACCTTCGTTGGCATTGGTGCGCTGCTCGGCAATCTTAAAGACTTTACTCTCGGCTAAATCGAGCAAGGCGCTGGAGTCACGTCCCTCGGGATTGTAACCCGCATCGGCAATCTCATGGGCGACACGGATCATCTCCCGCACCACGGCACGCTCGCGCACAATCTCGGCATAGGAAACAATGTTACCCGCGCTCGGAGTGTTTTTGGCAATCTCACCTAAATAGGCAAAGCCGCCCGCTTCTTCGAGTTGATTTTCAAGTTCAAGCTGTTCAGAAACCGTGATTAAGTCGATAGGTTGACCCGTTTCAACTAAACGGTGCATGGCCGCAAAAATCATCCTGTGTGAGCGGGAATAAAAATCCTCTTTCACTACGGTCTCGGCCACTTTATCCCAAGCGTCGGCGTCTAACATTAGGCCACCTAAGACCGATTGTTCAGCCTCAATCGAATGCGGCGGCAGCTTGAGGCTATCGACCTGCAAATCCCTCGGCTTACTCTTAGGCTTAAAAGCACCTTGTTGTGACATTAACACTCCTGATTTCCAACAACTTAACAAAATATGATATAAAACCCGCGTCGAGCAAACAGGCCGTTTACATTCGCCTGTTATCTCATTTCAACGGACACTCTAACTAAAAATAAGGAAAGAACATGCGTATTGCATTGGTTGCAGCCTTAGTACTGACCTCTGGCGTAGCAACAGCCGATGAAGGACAATGGCAACCTTATCAAATGCCTTCAATTGCCGACAAACTCAGCGCGCGTGGAATCGATATTCCCGCTGACAAATTAGCCGATCTCACCAGTTATCCAATGAATGCCGTTGTTGGGCTGGGCTATTGTACCGCCAGTTTTGTCTCGCCCCAAGGGCTAGTTGTGACAAACCATCATTGTGCCTACAAGGCGATACAATATAACACTAAGAAAGAACATAACTATCTCGAACAGGGCTTTTTAGCCACCTCGATGGATAAAGAACCGTCGGCTGGTCCTAACGAGCGTTTATACATCACCGAAGCCGTGACCAATGTCACCAGCGATGTCACCAAAGACTTAAGTCAAGATCCACTTAAACGCTACGAAGACATCGAAAACCACAGCAAAGCCTTAATCAAAAGCTGTGAGGCCGATGATAACTACCGCTGTAACGTGCGCAGCTTCCACAATGGCTTGGAATATTACCTCATCAAGCAATTGATGATCCGCGATGTGCGCCTAGTGTACGCGCCACCAGAAAGCGTTGGCGCTTACGGCGGTGATATTGATAACTACGAGTATCCACGCCACTCGGGCGATTTTGCCTTCCTGCGCGCCTATGTAGGTAAAGATGGCAAGCCTGCGGCCTACAGTGAAGATAACATTCCTTACACGCCAAAGAGTTACCTGAAAGTAAACGCCGATGGTGTGAAAGCGGGCGACGGCGTGTTTGTGGCGGGTTACCCTGGCACCACCAGCCGTTACAATCTCACCAGCGAGCTTAAATTTGCCAGCGATTGGCTGTATCCAACTCAGGCAAAACGCTATCAATTACAGATTGATACTATCGAAGCCATGGGTCAGGAAGATGCCGATATCGCCATTAAATATGCAGGCAATATGGCGTCGATGGCGAACCGGATGAAAAAACTCAACGGTCTGCTGGCTGGTTTTAAAGCCACGGATATCGTCGGCATTAAGCAGCAACGCGAAGATGATTTTCTGGCTTGGTTAATGAAAAATCCTAGCCTTAATCAAAATCTTATCAGCGAGCTAGAAGTTTTATTGGCCGAGCAGCAACTGCAAACCCAAACCAATTATTACTTCACCAACGCGCAATCGAGCACACTGCTCACTGCGGCCAATAGCCTCTATCGCTTAGCCAAGGAAAAGCAAAAGAGCGATGCCGAGCGTGAAATCGGTTACCAAGAGCGTGACCTTGCCATGTTCAGCTCGCGCCTGAAGCGTATCGACTCCAGCTTTGACGTTAAAGTCGATAAAACCCTTTGGTTGCAAGATTTAAATTCCTACTTATCACAACCTAACCGTGTTGCAGCCTTAGACAATATGCTGAATCTAGACGACAAAAACGTCAGCCTAGAATCGAAACTCGACGGCCTGTATTCGCTCACAACGCTGACAGACCAAGCGCAACGTCTGGCGTGGATGGATGCCGATGCGAAGGCCTTTGAAACCAGCAGCGATCCATTTATCCGCCTCGCAGTCGCGTTGTACGACACCAATATGGCACAGGAAAAGGCAGAAAAAATCCTAGCGGGTAAACTGTCTACCGCTCGCCCTGCGTATATGGCCGCCGTTATCGACTACTACAAAGCCAACAACTGGCCTGTGTATCCCGATGCAAACGGTACCCTACGTATCAGCTACGGAATGGTCGATGGTTATCAATCCCGTGATGCTCTGTACAAACAGCCATTTACTCGCCTCGATGGCATCGTAGCTAAACACACTGGTGTTGAACCCTATAACGCTCCGAAAAAACTGCTCGATGCAATCCATGAGCAGCGTTTTGGCGATCACTTAGTGAAATCTGTCTACCAAGATCCACGCGGCTGGATTTGCCGTCTGTTCTCTTGCTTGGACAAGCCTGAAGAATTTAACTCTGTGCCAGTTAACTTTCTGTCGAGTGTCGATACCACCGGTGGTAACTCGGGCTCACCTGTCTTTAACGGCAAAGGCGAACTCGTCGGCCTGAACTTCGATTCCACCTATGAAGCCATTACTAAGGACTGGTTCTTCAACCCCACCATCACCCGCGCCGTGCACGTAGATATTCGATATATCCTGTGGATGATGGATGAAGTAGACCATGCCGATAATTTAATTAAAGAACTCGATTTAGTGAGAAATTAATATTTAATTAATATTCAGCATTAATTGATAATAACATTAGCTGATATTTATTCTATTAGTTTAACCAACATAAATTAAGCGTCTTTTAAAACCGTTCAAAGAATATTCTTTGGACGGTTTTTATTTTAAGAAATTTGCTAATTTGTGATCTATCACATTATCCATTCGCCATAATCATTCATTAGCCACTTTAATTAGCATTATTTAAACCAAGAGTATTTATGGACAATTTGTCCAAACACAAAATCCAAACGAGTGATAACACCCTCATAATGCAATAAATCACACCGCAAGCCTTTAAAATACAACAAACAGTGTTAGGCGACCGATGACGCCACCATAACGCACTGTATATAAATAATAAATTAAATCCAACCTGATAAACCACAAATACAAAAGTCTATTTTTATTTCTAAAAATTTATCAAAAACGTCTAATAAAACCATTAAAAACGCCTGTTTTATCAAAAAGAATAAAACTTGATCGTTCTCAAGTTTTTTCCAGAATCAATTTCCTATTATCCAGCCGTCTAAAACTTACCAATACGCTTTTGCCATAGGCATAAGCTGCCAAATAAATACATTAAATAACACTGAAAATATAATTCAGGTTAAAAATGAGGAACGCGAAATCCTATGACAGCGACAACTTATCAACCGGGAGAAATCCAAGGGCTGATCAAGATAAATGCATCTAAATGCAAAGGATGTGATGCCTGCAAAAAGTTCTGCCCAACCCACGCCATTAATGGCGCCTCGGGTGCAGTGCACTCTATCGATGAAGATAAATGCTTAAGCTGCGGCCAATGTTTAATTAACTGCCCCTTTAGCGCCATTGAAGAAACCCACAGCGCCCTTGAAACCGTCATTAAAAAGCTCGCCGATAAAAATACTACCGTTGTCGGCATTATCGCTCCGGCGGTGCGGGTCGCAATTGGTGAAGAATTCGGTCTAGGCACGGGCGAACTCGTGACGGGTAAGCTCTATGGTGCGATGAATCAGGCAGGTTTTAAGATTTTCGACTGTAACTTTGCCGCCGATCTCACCATCATGGAAGAAGGCAGTGAGTTTATTCATCGCCTCCATGCCAATGTCAAAGGTGAAGAAAATGCAGGGGCGCTGCCGCAGTTCACCTCCTGCTGCCCTGGTTGGGTGCGTTACCTCGAAACCCGCTATCCGGCGCTACTGCCTAACCTGTCTACCGCTAAATCTCCCCAACAAATGGCAGGTACGGTCGCTAAAACCTACGGTGCTAAGGTGTATCAAATGCAGCCAGAGAATATTTTCACTGTCTCTGTGATGCCTTGTACCTCGAAAAAACTCGAAGCCTCACGCCCCGAATTTAACTCGGCTTGGCAATACCATCAGGAACATGGGGCTAACACGCCTTCGTACCAAGATATTGATGCAGTGTTGACCACAAGGGAAATGGCCCAATTGCTCAAACTGCTCGATATCGATCTCGCTAATACCCCCGAATATCAAGGCGATAGTTTGTTCTCTGAATACACTGGCGCGGGCACAATCTTTGGTACCACTGGTGGCGTAATGGAAGCGGCATTACGTACCGCTCACAAGGTGCTCACAGGCACTGAAATGGCTAAGTTGGAATTTGAACCCGTACGCGGGCTAAAAGGCGTCAAATCGGCTTCCGTCAGCCTGTTTGATACACAACTCAACCAGAATGTAACCGTCAATGTCGCTGTAGTACACGACATGGGCAACAACATCGAACCCGTGCTGCGCGATGTAATGGCAGGCACCTCGCCCTATCATTTTATCGAAGTGATGAACTGCGCTGGCGGTTGCGTCAACGGTGGAGGCCAACCTATTGAAGGTAAAGGCTCTTCTTGGCTTGGTAACATTTAACGGGAAACAAAATGAACAAGAAAAAACACCTATTTGCAGAGGACAGTTTCTTTCTGTCACGCCGTAAGTTTATGGCCGTAGGCGCTGCCTTTGTCGCCGCCTTAGCCATTCCGATTGGTTGGTTTAGCAGCAAACTTGAGCGCCGCAATGAGTACATTAAGGCCAGAAGCCAAGGGTTATATAAGGACGACAGCCTAGCGAAAAAGCGTGTTAGCCACGCCAACCCTGCGGTAGAGAAATACTACAAAGAATTCGGTGGCGAGCCATTAGGACATATGTCCCACGAGCTGCTACACACCCACTTTGTCGACCGCACCAAATTAAGCTCTTGATTGGAGATGAAAAATGCATCAAGAACATGATATGAGACCCATTTTAAAACATCCGCTAAACGTCAGGATTTTCCACTATATTCTGCTACTGAGCTTTTTGCCGTTAGCCGCGACGGGGTTGTTATTGTTTTTTAAACCGCTTTCCCAGGAAGGCATGCAGCTAACCTATGATGTACACATCATTGCGGGGATTGTTATGGCCCTCGATGCCGTGGCATTTACCATCATGGCATTCGACCGAGTGGTGCTATTTATCGCCCGAGTGTTCAGCTTCTCCGGACGCGACGTGAAATGGTTTATGGTGTTAGGCGGTTACCCACAGAAATTCTTACTGGGTAAAAAAGTCCCTATCCCTCCGATGAACAAGTATAACTCTGGCCAAAAGCTGTTTGGTGCCTGCGTACTGATTGGCGGCACAGTGCTTATCCTCTCAGGTTTAGTATTGTGGCTTATCCCCCACGCTGCGCCGCGGGATGTAGTGTGGTTTTTAGGTCAAGCCCATTTAGTCTCAGGCCTAGTGTTAACCGCTTTCTTACCCGTGCATTTATTCCTCGCGGTGTACCGCTTCGATGACTTCAAAGCCATGATGATCCACGGCAATGTGCCCTACCATGATGCCGCCGAGTACACCCCACTATGGGTAAAAAATGAAATTGCCCCCGTTGCCACAAACGGCGAACAACTGACCAGCAAATAGCTAGGTCTCCTGCGGCAGTTGCTCAACAACTGCCGCGTTTACGCATTCATATTCAAGGGCATAGAAAACCATGAGCACACACGAGCATCATTCCATTACCGTCTCTGACTATAATCCCAACGTCAGCTTTATTGACGATCAGGCGATTTGGCAGGCCATTGAAGACGCCAGTCATCCGAGTCGCGACCAAATCCAAGCCATTCTCGAAAAGGCGCGCCAATGCGAAGGCTTAAGCATTCGCGAAACCGCTCTCCTGCTACAAAATCAAGATAAAGCCCTGGATGAAGCACTCTTTGCCGTCGCCCGTGAAATTAAAAACACCATCTACGGCAATCGTATAGTGATGTTTGCGCCGCTCTATGTGTCCAACCATTGTGCCAACAGTTGTAGTTACTGCGGCTTTAACGCCGATAACCACGAGCTGAAACGCAAGACCTTAAAACAGGATGAGATCCGCCAAGAGGTCACCATTCTCGAAGAAATGGGCCACAAACGGATCCTAGCCGTTTATGGCGAGCATCCACGCAACAATGTGCAAGCCATTGTTGAAAGTATTCAAACCATGTACAGCGTTAAGCAGGGCAAAGGCGGTGAAATTCGCCGTATCAATGTCAACTGCGCGCCAATGAGTGTGGAAGACTTTAAACAGCTAAAAACGGCGGCGATAGGCACGTATCAATGTTTCCAAGAAACCTATCATCAAGACACTTACAGTAAAGTGCACCTAAAAGGTAAAAAAACCGACTACTTATACCGCCTCTACGCCATGCACAGGGCGATGGAAGCAGGAATCGACGATGTCGGTATCGGTGCGCTCTTTGGCCTGTATGACCATAGATTTGAGCTGCTCGCCATGCTCACCCATGTTCAGCAACTCGAAAAAGACTGTGGCGTTGGCCCGCATACTATCTCCTTCCCGCGGATAGAACCCGCCCATGGATCCGCTATCAGTGAAAAGCCGCCCTATGAGGTCGATGATGACTGCTTTAAGCGCATTGTAGCCATCACTCGCCTCGCCGTACCTTATACAGGCTTGATTATGAGTACACGGGAGAGCGCGGCCCTACGTAAAGAGTTGTTAGAACTCGGCGTATCACAAATCAGTGCAGGCTCACGCACTGCGCCGGGTGGCTATCAAGACAGCAAGCTAAATCAACACGATGCCGAGCAATTTAGCCTTGGCGATCATCGCGCCATGGATGAGGTCATCTATGAATTAGTTACGGATTCGGATGCCATCCCCTCTTTCTGTACAGGCTGTTACCGTAAAGGGCGCACTGGCGATCACTTTATGGGATTAGCCAAACAGCAGTTTATTGGCAAGTTCTGCCAGCCCAATGCCTTGATCACCTTTAGGGAATATCTGAACGACTACGCCAGCGATAAAACCCGCGAGGCAGGTAACGCCCTGATAGAGCGAGAGCTCGCCAAAATGAGTCCATCACGGGAACGTAATGTGCGTGGCTGTTTGCAAAAAACCGATGCGGGTGAACGGGATATCTATCTTTAAATGGCACCTTATTTATTTTCTGAGCCCGGCGTGCAGTTGCATTTTGGCCTTAACACTAGCGCCTTACTGAATGCGATAGAGCGCGCTGATGTAATCGTGTTACACGCGGCGATTTACAGTAATTTTGCCGATAATGCCGTGGGGCAGTTGTTATTAAAGCGGCTACAAAACGCCCGCTTAAGGCAACTCACCCTGATTAAACTTGAGCCCACTCGTCTATGGCGGGATGAGTTTGCCACCATCCTAAGGCCCGAGATGCCGCTGCAGGACGTTGAGCAGCTGTATGATATTTCCCGCCACTGGTGCGCCGAGCTTAAAACGCAGTTTCCTGAGGCCATCAATTTAGTCTCGACCCAAGCGCTGCCACTGCAACCCATATTGCTGATCGGTGATAGGCTTTTTATCGGTCACTACGCCCACAGCAATTACACCTCGGCTCAAGGACTTTGGCTGGAGTTTGATACTATTGCTTTAGGCCTTGCGCCAAACAGCTTAATCGATTGGTTTTATTCCGGCGTCACCGCAGAGCAAGACTCGCCGGAGGCAATAACCCTTGGCCGTTACGTGGAAGAATGTCGCCGCGCCGTAGGCGATCTCTGGTATCAAAGTGTGATTGCGCTGGATAAGGAGCGTCACTGATGCATGCCTGTCATATCCCAATCATTAAACAAACACCTTCCTGCACGCAACCCAGTTTGCTCAAACCTATGGCGCTCAGCTATACGCAAATCCTTGAGCTGCTCCAAGGGCAGGACGATGAATGGCTGTTTAGCCGCGCCCAGCTCGCCACTGAGCTCGAATTTCAGCAACAGGTGTATTTACGCGGCATTGTTGAATTCTCGAATCATTGCCGTAACCACTGCCATTACTGTGGCCTGTGTAGCGAAAATAGGCAGGTAAAGCGTTATCGACTCTCGAACGAAGCAATCCTCAGCGCGGTGCATAGCATAGCCGCACTCGGCCTCGGCACTGTGGTGCTGCAATCGGGGGATGATTTTAGCTACGGTAGCAAGCGCGTCAGCGCCCTTATTAGTGAAATTAAGCAACGCCATAACCTAGCAATCACCCTCTCCCTCGGTGATCGCAAACATCAGGAGTTGGAAAACTGGCGTGAGGCGGGTGCCGATCGCTATTTACTCAAGATGGAAACCTTCGACCGCGCCCTCTTTGCTCGTTGTCGCCCTAAAGCCCATTTCGATGAGCGCATCGCAAGACTTGCGCACCTTAAGTCACTCGGCTTTCAAACAGGTTCTGGCATCATCATCGATTTGCCAGGGATGACAGATGCTATCTTAGCCCGCGATATTCAATGCTTAACTGAACTGCAGCTCGATATGTTGGCCTGCGGCCCCTTTATCGCCCATGCACAAACTCCATTTGCCACATCGCCCAATGGCAGCGCCCTTAAGAGTCATCGTGTGAGCGCTATTTTGCGACTGATGAATCCTGGGGCAAATATCCCTGCGACCAGTTCCCTCGATGCCCTCGAAAAAGGCACTAGGGAACTGGCACTAAAGCGAGGCTGTAATGTGATTATGCCCTCCTTCACCCCAACACAAGTGAGTGCCGATTACAGCATCTATCCGGGAAAAAACCAGCAACAACATCCTGCAGCAGAGCGACTTAAGCAAGTCTGCCAGCAAATTCAAAGCCATGGGCTAATCCCCTCCTTTAGCCGTGGTGATTCCAAAAGGAGCCAATATGTGTCAAGGCATTAATCCACAAGAGCATTCCCAGAGCCAATCAGCACCACGGGGCATGCGTTACCATATTGCCTTAGTCGGTCGACGCAATGCAGGTAAATCTTCTCTGCTCAATATGATCGCAGGACAACAAATCTCCATTGTGTCCGATATTAAGGGCACTACGACAGATGCCGTGGCCAAGGCCTATGAGCTGCAGCCCCTAGGGCCAGTAACCTTTTACGACACGGCCGGTATCGATGATGACGGAGAATTAGGTGCAATGCGGGTAAAGGCGACTCGTAAAGTGTTGTTCCGCTCCGATATGGCACTCTTGGTGGTGGACGAACAAGGGCTTTATCCATCGGATATCGCCTTAGTGAACGAAATAAAGCAGATGCGAATGCCGATACTGGTGGTATTCAATAAAGCCGATATCTGTACACCTAAAGCCGAGGATATCGCCTTCTGCCAACAGCAATCCTTGTCCTTTATCGTGGTCTCTGCCACCACAGGCCTTGCGACCAAAATGCTTAAGCAGCTGATTATCGATTTAGCGCCCGCGGAATATAAGCAAGAACCCCTGCTAGCGGGCGACCTCTATCAAGCAGGGGACGTTATTCTCTGCGTCGTACCTATCGATATGGCGGCCCCTAAAGGGCGCTTGATCCTGCCGCAGGTACAGATCCTTAGGGAAGCATTGGATCGCAGCGCGATCGCAATGGTGGTGAAAGAAACAGAACTCGAAAAGGCATTATCCGTCGTCACCCCCAAACTGGTGATCTCAGATGCTCAGGCGATTAAACAAGTCGCCGCCCTAGTACCAGCATCGATTCCACTCACGACTTTCTCAACCCTATTTGCGCGTTTTAAAGGGGATTTGCCCACCCTTGCCGCAGGCGCTGAGGCGTTAGATAAATTGCAAGATGGCGATAAAGTGCTCATCGCCGAAGCCTGCAGCCACAATGTCCAAGAGGATGATATAGGCCGAGTCAAGCTTCCCCGCTGGATAAATAGCTATACGGGTAAACAACTCGAATTTATCGTGACGTCCGGCCACGACTTTCCCGATGATTTAGAGCAATATGCCCTCGCCATCCACTGCGGTGCCTGTATGTTTAATCGTAATGAAATGCTTCGCCGCATCCACGAATGCCAACGGCGCAATGTGCCTATCACTAACTACGGGGTCGCGATTTCAAAGCTACAGGGCGTACTACCACGGGTGCTTACGCCTTTTAACAACAGTCTTCAGCAATAACATATTGAGCCTTAGTGCCAGGCTTAGCTGCGATGAAGTAGCTAAGCCTGTTTATCCTTGATGCTTGACAAACAACCACTTACACAACAATACGAACTAAATCGCGCCCATAAAAAAACACCGCCGAAGCGGTGTTTTTCATTTAAAGCAGTTGGTAATTAAGCTTCTGCAACAACAGATACTTTAACAACAGCTTTAACTTCAGTGTGTAACTGAACTTCAACTTCGAAGTCGCCAGTAGTACGCAGAGCGCCTAATGGTAAACGAACTTCTGATTTAGCCAGTTCAACGCCAGCAGCAGTTACTGCATCAGCGATGTCACGAGTGCCAACTGAACCAAACAGTTTGCCTTCATCACCCGCTTTAGAAGCGATAACAACAGCTTCCAGAGCAGCGATTTTTTCAGCGCGTTGGTTAGCAGCAGCCAGATCAGCAGCTAATTTAGCTTCTAATTCAGCGCGACGAGCTTCAAATACTTTAACGTTGCTTTCGTTAGCAACAACAGCTTTACCTTGTGGCAGCAGGTAGTTACGAGCGTAACCAGCTTTAACTGCAACTTGGTCACCCAGGTTACCCAGGTTAGCGATTTTATCAAGCAGAATAACGTTCATTATCAAATCCTCTATATTCGATTAGGAATACTGCAATTACTGATGTAAATCAGTGTATGGCAGTAGAGAAAGATAACGAGCACGCTTGATTGCGCGAGCTAGTTGACGCTGATATTTAGCACTAGTACCAGTGATACGGCTTGGAACGATCTTGCCGCTTTCAGTGATGTAGTTCTTTAAAGTAACGATATCTTTGTAATCAATTTCTGCAACACCTTCAGCGGTGAAACGGCAGAACTTGCGACGACGGAAATAACGTGCCATTTGACAGTCTCCTAAGTTTTCAATTCGACATTTTCGGCATGGATGACTAAGCGATTTTGGCCATTTCGCCCCTGTTGAAGCGTCATAAAACCTTGAACTTGTACTTCCACACCTGCTTTCAGATTGTCTGCCACGCTTTCAAAGCGTGGGCCACTCAATATCACTTGTATTTGTACGTAGACGTTGCGGAGCATATCTGCTTCATAACGCTGCGATTTGTGTTCTAGCATTATCACACTGTGTGCGATGCCTGCCGGGCTTTTAAAGCGTCTGGAACGGGTTATGGTTCCTGACAACACCAAGTTATTGGTGGTCACAGATAAACTTACTCAGCGATTTCTTCAGCGTTAGCTTCATCATATGAGCGGTCGCCAGCTGGGCCACGACGTGAATCGCGCTCATCTTTAGCTTTCGCCATTGGAGATGCTTCAGTAACGGCAACTTTAGTACGCATTACCATGTTACGCAGAACTGCGTCGTTGAAACGGAAAGCAGTTTCTAGCTCTTCAATCGTCTCTGCTGGTGCTTCAACGTTCATCAGAACGTAGTGAGCTTTGTGCAGGTCTTGGATTGGGTAAGCCAGTTGACGACGGCCCCAATCTTCTAAACGGTGGATTTTGCCGTTAGCTTCGGTGATTGCACCGGTGTAACGCTCAATCATACCTGGTACTTGTTCACTTTGATCTGGGTGAACCATAAATACGATTTCGTAATGACGCATTTATTGCTCCTTACGGTTATGTAGCCTCGTTATTGGCTCAGTCAGACCAAGTGGAGGCAAGGAACGAAAATAGTGACTGATTCGAGCGCGAGATAGTACAGAAAGCAGACGCGAAACTCAAGCAATAACTTTGCCTCAACCCGCAATACGGGTATGATGACGCCTCACCCCTATTCGGATATCAAACATCAGCCACTCAAGAACCCAGACTAATGTTACGAGCAATGCTAAAAGTTATCGCCCCTTTGAGTTTTTTTTGCCTATCATTTCCGGCACTTGCGCTTGTACCTCCCGATTATCAGGAACCGCCAAGCGATTTTACTGCAGAAGTCGAAGCCGGCTTACAATTGAACACGGGCAATACCGAGTCGAGCAGTTTTAATGGTCGCACCCAGCTGATTTACGATGCCAAGCAAACGAAACAAGAAGCCACGCTAAAAGCGTATTTCGCCTCAGAGAAAAACCAAACCACCTCAGAGAAGTACGAACTCCAATTGCAGAGCAATTATAAACTCACTAAGGGCTATATCTTTGGCCGTGGTGACTTTACTTGGGATCAGTTTGGTAGTTATACCCAAATCTCAACCCTTTCTTCGGGTTATGGTTTTAATGCCATCAGTACCTATAAGACCAAACTCAGCCTCGAAGTCGGTCCGGGTTATCGATACAACCTGCCTGCAGAATCGGTAGCAGAGCCCGATCCCGCCGCCGAAAAGGATGTGATTTTACGTACTGCGGCAAAGTTTTCGCAAAAATTGCAGGAATACACCAGCATCAATGCCGATCTCACCGCCGAGGTGGGCGAGAATAACAATACTCTCACCCTCGACATGAACTACAAGAACTTAGTGTTCCAAGATTGGGCATTTAAAATCGGCATGAACGTCAAGTACACCGAAGTGGTTCCCGAAGGCAGTAAGCAGACTGACACTGTCACCACCTTTAACCTGCTCTACACCTTTAGATAATAGAGGTACTCAGTGGTTTGGCTGAAACCAGGTTCATCCTCTCAGCCAAATCCCATTTCAGTCGAATTGAGTGACCCACACACAAAAATGATAACTCAGTCATTAAATCCCAACATATTGCAACACGGAATAAACACCAACTCCTGATATACTCTCCCTGCAACCATACAAGGAGTAGTTAATGGCAAATCCGCTACGCACTTTCGCCTCTTTATATAGCACGACTCTATTAACTGTGTTGGCAGGCGGTTTACTCACCACCTATTTAGGCCTGCGCCTATCGGTGATGCACGTTCCACAGCTATGGATAGGCGGCATGATGTCGGCCTATTACGTCGGTCTGGTGGCAGGCTCTAAGATAGGTCACCGTTTGATTGCCCAAGTCGGGCATATTCGCGCCTTTGTCGCCAGCGCTGGGATAGTGGCCGCCTCCGCACTCGGCCACGCCTTAGTGGATGAGTTAGCGGTTTGGATCCTTTTAAGACTTATCGTCGGTATGGGCATGATGTGCCAATACATGGTGCTCGAAAGCTGGCTCAATGAGCAGGCCGAAAGCAACCAACGCGGCACAGTGTTTGCCAGCTACATGATAGTCTCGTACTTCGGTTTGATATTGGGGCAAGGTGCCATTAGTCTCTATCCTGAACTTGGTCTAGAGCCGCTGTTACTGATCGCCATCTGTTTTGCCCTGTGTATTGTCCCCATTTCCTTGACCCGCCGTATTCACCCTGCACCACTGGTGCCCGCGCCCTTAAAAATCGCCCACTATTGGCGAAAAGCCCCGCAAGCGCTGACGACTATTGCGATAGGCAGCATGATTGTCGGCTCCTTTTACGGCTTGGCGCCCGCCTATGCGAGTAACTTAGGTTTACCGCCCGAGAAAGTCGCCACCTATATGACGGCCACCATTCTCGCGGGTCTGCTAGCGCAATGGCCGATGGGAAAGCTATCCGACATCATGTCCCGCAGCCGGCTTATCCGCATAAACTGCGTACTGCTTGGGATCTTAGCCTTAGGCATCGCCCTCACGCCTTACCATCCCACACTCTCACTGGTGATGACGTTTCTGTTCGGTATTCTTGGCTTTACCTTCTACCCCTTGGCGACGGCACTGGCCAACTCCCGTGTCGAGCAGAGTGAAAGGGTCGGTCTGTCGGCTACTATATTACTGACCTTCGGTCTTGGCGCCAGTATAGGTCCGCTTATCGCATCCACCCTAATGCAATGGCTTGGCAATAGCATGCTCTATGGTTTTATGTCGGCCTGTACCTTAGTCCTATTTTTACGCCTGCGTTATGTTCATTCACAACAAAAAGCCGAAACCAATGTGACTCAAGACTACATCATGGCAACCGGTGACTTAGTCTCATCCCCGCTCGCGGCAGCGCTCGACCCAAGGGTTGATGTCGAATCGGTGCAGGAGCAAATGACTCCCGCGCCCAGCGACGATGAAGAAGATTTAGGTGCCGATGCCCTCGAAGATGATGACACTGACAACGAACAACAGCTGACATTCGAGTTTGACGTTAATCCAGAGCCGACTTTTGTTGAGGCAGAAAGTCACGACTTAGAAGAGTCTAATCTCGATACGGTGAAAACCGCTTAAGAGGGATTTCAGTAATTCGGGACAATAAAAAAGACGGGCTAGCCCGTCTTTTTTATGGAAAGCTATCGATTAGCTACGGCGTTGACGCACGGCTTCGAATAGGCAGATGCCCGTTGCGACCGATACGTTTAAGCTAGAAACGCTCCCCGCCATCGGAATCGAGACCAAGGTATCGCAACATTCACGACTTAGGCGGCGTAAGCCTTTGCCTTCGGCGCCCATCGCAATCGCCAGTGGCCCTTTAAGATCGGCTTGATATAGCTCGCAATCCGCTTCGCCCGCCGTGCCGACAATCCACACGCCCTTTTCCTGCAAATGACGCATGGTACGCGCAAGATTAGTCACTTGGAATAAGGGCACAGTTTCGGCAGCGCCGCAGGCTACTTTACTCACCACAGCGGTTAAGCCTACGGAATTGTCCTTAGGTACAATAATGCCCTGCACACCCGCAGCATCGGCGTTACGTAAGCAAGCACCTAGGTTATGCGGATCGGTTACACCATCTAAAATCAAAAAGAACGGTAAGTCGGTCTTAGCTAACAACTCATCTAAGTCATGCTCACCAAGGATTTTAGCTGCCTTAACACGGGCAACAATACCTTGGTGCTGAGCACTTTCGGCTTTATCGTCCAACACTTTGCGTGAGGTCACTTGGATGCTAGTGCCAAAGGCTTTAGCCTGGCGGATCAGCGGCGTTAAACGCTCATCTTCACGGCCCTGCAGCAGCCAAAGTTCAATAATGCGCTCTGGGCTGTGTTTTAACAGCGCTTCAACCGCGTGGATCCCAAAAATAATATCTTGTTTCTTCATTTACTTCTTTCTCGTGCTCCGCTTCGCGGCCTTTGGCTTTTTCGCCGAATTTTTTACGCTTTTCTTAGGCTTAGCGCCTGCTTTAGACTTGGACTTACTCGCCCCAGCTTTATCTGAACCGGCTTTCGATTTCGCGCCTGTCGATTTAGCTGCCTTAGCCATTTTGGCGCCTTCACGGTTTACCCGCTCACGCGCTGTCATCGGTTTTTCTCGGCTCGGCGCAGACTTACGGCGACCGCCTTTTCCGCTGTCGCCAAGCATGACTAAGTCAATCTGTCTATCATCCAAGTTTACCGCAGCCACTTTTACCGTGACGGGATCACCCACTTGATAGATTTGACCTGTATGCTCACCAATCAAACGCTGACGCATAGGATCGAACTGATAATAATCGCTGCCTAGGCTAGAAATATGCACTAAGCCATCAATAAATAAGTCATTTAAGCGAACGAATAAACCAAAGTTAGTGACAGAGGCAATCACCGCCTCGAAGGTGTCACCTACATGGTCCTGCATAAATTCACATTTCAACCAGTCGCTTACATCACGGGTCGCTTCATCGGCACGGCGCTCGGTGTTCGAACATTCTTCGCCTAAAAGGTCTAACTCATCGAGTTGATAATGGTAGCCACCATCGGATGTCCACTTCTCATTGGCTTCACCTTTTTCCTTCGCCAATAAATAGCGGATCACGCGGTGAAGCACTAAGTCAGGATAACGACGAATTGGCGAAGTGAAGTGCGCATATTCTTCGAGTGCTAAACCAAAGTGGCCTTCGTTATCAGGTGTATAGATAGCTTGGCGCATTGAGCGCAGTAACATCACTTGGATAAGCTCGGCATCGGGCCTATCGGCGATTTGCAGCATCACATTCTGGTAATCCGCAGGCGTTGGCTCGAGACCGCCGCCCATGCTTAAACCACGTTCGGCCAGAAACTCTTTAAAGTTTGCCAGCTTCTGCTCAGAAGGCGACTCATGCACGCGATAGAGGATTTCACCTTTGTGCTTTTTCACAAACTTAGCGGCCGATACGTTGGCCAAAATCATACATTCTTCAATGATTTTATGAGCTTGATTACGCGCTCTTGGCACAATCTTATCGATCTTGCGCTGGTCGTTAAAAATAAATTGCGTTTCTAGGGTCTCAAAGGCAATCGCCCCACGCTCGGCACGCTGTTCATCAAGCGCTAAATAGAGCGACTGCAAACATTGCAGGTGCGGGAATAGCGCTTCATGCTCAGGCGCAATCGGTCCGCCTTCGAGCATGGCGGCCACTTGGGTGTAAGTGAAACGCGCATGTGAATGCATCACTGCGGGATAAAACTTATAACCCGACAGCTTACCGCGAGCCGAAATCGTCATCTCCGCGACCATACACAAGCGGTCGACATGGGGATTGAGCGAGCACAGGCCGTTAGAGATCTTCTCCGGCAGCATAGGGATCACTTGCGACGGGAAGTACACAGAGTTACCACGGGCACGGGCTTCGGTATCTAAGGCCGAATCGGTACGCACGTAGTAGCTCACATCCGCAATCGCCACCCACAGACGCCATCCGCCACTAGGTTTGACTTCAGCATATACCGCATCGTCAAAGTCGCGGGCATCTTCGCCATCGATGGTAACTAAGGGCAGATCTCGCAGATCGACGCGGCCAACTTTATCGGCTTCGGTCACTTCATCTGGGATCCGGCGCAGCTTTTTCTCAATCACCGCCGACCAAGTGTGGGGTAAATCGTAATTACGCAAGGCAATTTCGATTTCCATCCCCGGCGCCATTTGCTTGCCGAGCACCTCAGTGACTTTACCGGCAGCTTTAACGAATCGACCCGGACGACGGGTCAGTTCAACCACGACCACATCGCCTTGACGTGCGCCATTGCGATCTTCGGTGGCGATTAAGATTTCTTGGGTAATGCGCTTATCATCGGCAATCACAAATGCCATGCCACTGTCGACATGGAATCGCCCCACAATGGCGGCACTGCGAGGTTGGATCAAGCGAACGATACGGGCCTCGCGACGGCCTTTACGATCCATGCCGGCTTTTTGTGCCAGTACTTTATCGCCATGGAAATACATCAGCATGTCGCGATTTGAGATAAATAAATCGTCGCCACCTTCGTCAGGTTTAAAGAAGCCGTAGCCTTCTCTATGCCCAAGAACTGTGCCGGAAATCAGATCCATTTTTTCAGGTAAGCCGTAGCTTTGACCGCGGGTAAATACCAGTTCACCGTCGCGCTCCATCGCCCGTAAACGGCGACGCAGGGCTTCTAACTGTTCTTCATCGTGGATCTGCAGTGCAACAGCGATGCTGTCACGGGTAATAGGTGATTTTTGAGAACGTAAGTACTCGATAATATACTCACGACTTGGGATAGGGTTTTCGTACTTATCCTGTTCACGCTCGAAATGAGGGTCTTTGATCATTCAATATCCAATATTTCTGTCTCAATCAGTAGAGACATCTCAACGGGTTCGCAAGTGCCCTTGCTGGGCCCGCGCCACTGCACTGGCGGGCATTTTAGCGGCTAACACCTGCAGTAATGACAAGGCTTTTTTCTTGGTCGCCTCATCGGTAAATACATTGTTGTATAACCAGTTATAGGCCATTTCATAGTCCCTTGGACTACCATAACCTTCACCGTATAAACGAACCAGCATCATCCGCGCGGCTAAACTGCCGCTCGCCGCCGCTGGCAATAAATAATTGACCGCACGGTCTTTATTACGAATAACAAACTTACCATTTTGATAATATTCGGCAAGTTTCACCATGGCTTCGGGGCTGCCCTGCTCGGCCGCCTCTTGCAATAATCCCATCCCTTTGACCGCATTGGCTTTTACGCAGGTTCCGTGATTGAGCATTTCCCCCCACAAAAACTGATATAAGGGCTGCTTTAAGACTTCTGCACGCGCTTCGATATCTTGCACTAACTGACAGTCATCTTGCTTAACTCTTGCCAGATATTTCTCGCCGCGGATCATTTCAAGTAATTGATCTTGAGAATAAATATCCACCGCCTGTGTTTCAGCAAAGCACATTGAAGATACTAAGGGCAGCAGCGCAACTAATGCAGTACGTAGCATAACGACTCTCAATGACAATAGGGTGAATACTTGCATCGGCAGTATAACCTATTTCTTGAGCTCAAGCCGAATTTCTAACCACAGAAAACAAACAGGAAGGAACAACAAAGGAAGAAAAGGCCGTGTAACACGGCCTCTACGATTTTAGTTAAATGGGCTAACTAAAATCATCGTTTCATTACGGTCTGGACCGGTAGAAATGATGTCGATCGGCGTTTCTAACAACTCTTCAATACGCTTGATGTAGTTGATAGCTGCTTGCGGTAACTGCTCTAAAGAGGTCGCACCGAAAGTTGACTCGCTCCAGCCTGGCATAGTTTCATAAACAGGTGTGACCTGCTCATAACCTTCAGCCGCTAATGGCGTAACCTTAGAGATAGTGCCATCTGGATGTTGGTAGCCCACACAGATCTTCACTTCTTTCAGGCCATCGAGTACGTCTAACTTAGTTAAGCAGAAGCCGCTTACACTGTTGATTTGTACTGCACGGCGCATGGCCACTGCATCTAACCAACCTGGACGACGCTTACGACCGGTAGTTGCACCAAATTCATGGCCTTTAGTCCCTAAATGATCACCCACTTCACATAAGAGTTCAGTTGGGAAAGGACCAGCACCCACGCGAGTGGTATATGCCTTCATGATACCTAAAACATAGTCTAAATGACGTGGACCAAAACCGCTGCCTGTCGCCACACCACCTGCGGTAGTGTTTGACGAAGTCACAAACGGATAAGTACCGTGGTCGATGTCTAACAGTGTACCTTGTGCACCTTCGAACAGAATCGGTTCACCCGCTTTACGCGCGTTATCCAATAGTTCGGTTACGTCAACACACATGCTCTTCAGGTAGTCAGCTAAGGCCAACGCGTCGCTCAGTGTTTGCTCGTAATCTACGGCGTCAACTTTGTAGTACTCTGTCAGCATAAAGTTATGATATGCCATAACTTCTTTCAGCTTTTCAGCAAATAGTTCAGCATTGAACAGATCGCCAACACGCAGACCGCGACGGGAAATCTTGTCTTCATACGCAGGACCAATACCACGACCCGTAGTACCAATAGCTTTGTTACCGCGCGCTTTTTCGCGAGCGATGTCTAAGGCACAGTGGAATGGTAGGATCAGCGGACATGCTTCAGAGATCAGCAGACGTTCCTCAACTGGAATGCCGCGCTCTTTGAGCATTTTGATCTCTTTCATCAGGGCGTCAGGTGCAAGCACCACACCGTTACCGATAATGCATTTCACATTGTCGCGTAGGATGCCTGATGGGATCAGATGAAGTACGGTTTTATCGCCATTGATCACAAGAGTGTGACCCGCGTTGTGACCGCCTTGGTAGCGAACTACATATTTTGCCTGTTCTGTTAGAAGGTCGACAATCTTACCTTTTCCTTCGTCACCCCATTGGGTGCCGAGAACAACTACGTTTTTGCCCATTGTTTGCTGCAAGGTTGTGGTTAAAAATGGATTCTAACAGATTTTAAACCGCAAGTGGTAAGGCATTTATGAAAAAATAATCAAAATGACAAGCCCTGCGGTGACTAAAGAACCGCCAATTCGGCGTAAAACTTGCTGATTTTGATGGGAAAGTTCGTTTAAATATCGGCGCCATTTATTGGGAAATAACAAAGGCCCCACGCCCTCTAAAATCAGCACCAAGGCCACGGCCAGCATAAATAACTGTAAGCTCATCTTCCCCTCTCTTCGAACAGCCAGCAAAAAACACTTTCATTAACGCGAGCATAGCCAATTTTAGGCAATAAAAAACCCAGCATAAGCTGGGTTTTTTGAGATTCCAAAACGTATTAACGCTTAGAGAATTGTGGCTTACGACGTGCTTTACGTAGACCCACTTTCTTACGCTCAACTTTACGAGCGTCACGGGTTACGAAACCAGCAGAACGTAATGATGGACGCAGAGCTTCATCTAATTGCATCAGAGCACGAGTGATACCGTGACGGATTGCACCTGCTTGGCCAGTGATACCACCGCCCTTAACAGTTACATAGATGTCCAGCTTGTCAGTCATTTCAACTAGTTCTAATGGTTGACGAACAACCATACGAGCAGTTTCACGACCAAAGTATTGGTCCAAAGGACGTTGATTTACAACGATGTTGCCACTACCAGCTTTAGCGAATACGCGTGCTGTAGAGGTTTTGCGACGGCCAGTGCCGTAGTACTGAGTTGCAGCCATTTGCTTAATCCCGTTTAGATATCAAGAACTTGAGGTTGTTGTGCAGCGTGGTTATGTTCTGCGCCAGCGTAAACTTTCAGTTTACGGAACATGGCACGGCCCAGAGGACCTTTTGGTAACATACCCTTAACTGCTTTCTCGATGATCATTTCTGGCTTGTGAGCTTGCAGCTTTTCAAAGCTGATTTGCTTGATGCCACCAGGGAAGCCTGAGTGCGAGTAGTACGTCTTGCCTTGCGCTTTGTTACCAGTAACAGTAACTTTCTCAGCGTTGATAACGATGATGTAATCACCAGTGTCAACGTGAGGAGTGTATTCTGGCTTGTGCTTACCGCGTAAACGCAGAGCGATTTCGGTAGCGATACGACCTAAAGTTTTGCCGTCAGCATCAACGACGAACCAGTCACGAGTTACAGTTTCTGGTGTAGCAGTAAAAGTCTTCATTATTACAAAAACCCAAAGTTAATTTCTGTCTCACATGTTGCCTACAATGGTAAACAACACAAAATTGCCTTTCAGTACCCCTTCGAGTACTTAACTCGGCGTACAACTTCCACCTAGTTTGGTGGAGTAACGTGGGCAGGTGGCGGATTATAGACAAACGTGAGCTAAAAATCACCTGATATTTTGACAAAAATCATAAAAAATCGATCGGTGAGGCCGATTTTCACTGGGATGGATGGGGCACAGGAGGTTTGCGCAAAAAACGCGCTAACCTCCGATAAAACTCACTCGCTAACTTATGGTAAATGTTCTGATTTTAAGTAATCGTGGGATTGCATTTCGATTAAGCGAGAGCGGCAGCGTCTAAATTCAAAACTCAATAAGCCATCTGCATAAATCTCTTCCAGCGGCACCTGCGCGGAAACAATCAACTTAACGTTGCGCTCGTAAAACTCATCCACCATAGCTAAGAAACGTCTGGCGATATCATCCCCCGTTAAAAACGCGCCCATTTGTTCGATGCCACTCACCAACACGGTATGATAAATCCGCGCCAGCTCCATATAATCCCGCTGACTACGGGGACCATCACATAAGGCTCTGAAATCAGCGAGCAGCACGCCTTGCGCCTGTTGACGTATGCTGATTGCGCGTCCTTCAATCTCAATCGCGTCGGTTGATACTTCGGCCTCGGGAGCTAACTGACGGAAATAACGCAGCAAGTTAGTATCGGCCTCTTCATCGAGTGGATGGTGATAAATCTCGGCCTGCTCCAGAGTGCGCAGACGATAGTCGATGCCCGAATCCACATTGAGCACTTCACAATGTTGATTGATCAAGGCGATCGCAGGAAGGAATCGTGCCCGTTGCAATCCGTTTTTATACAAATCATCGGGAATGATGTTTGAAGTCGCCACTAAGACCACGCCTTCTTTAAAGAGGGCTTGGAATAAGGTGCCAAGTAGCATGGCATCAGTGATATCAGAAACAAAAAATTCATCAAAACAAATGACTCGGTATTTCGCGGCCATTTGTTTGGCAATCACTAATAAAGGATCGCGGGTGCCTTTAAGCGCATCCAGATCCAAATGCAGTTGATGCATAAAACGGTGAAAGTGTGCCCTTAATTTTTGATTACCTGGCAGCGCATCAAAAAAGGTGTCCATCAGATAGGTTTTGCCGCGACCAACACCGCCCCACAGATACAACCCCTTAGGCGCGACAGGTGCAGACTTAAGGCCGAAGGAGGTCAATAACTTGCCTAATAGTGAGCTTGGCGCTTCGGCAGCGGTTAAATCTTCGTAGACGCGTTGCAGCGCCTTTACGGCCATTTCCTGAGCGGGATCATGGGAAAAACCATCACGAGTAAGATCTTTTTGGTAATGCTGCCAAGGGCTTAACTGGGGCACGTTATAATTCTCTTTTATCCTTTGGAAAAACTGCGTCGATATTACCACGGCCTCCCACACAGGGCATATATTTATCCCCCAACAAGCTAAGGATGCTGGATTCCATTTTTAGACACTCGACGACGGAAAAGCCAAATTGGGCACGAAAGGATAAAAACTTATTTAGAAAGCGCTATGCTGTTAACTTATTTCACGCGACGATTGAAACATTTTAAGACTTGAAAAAGGCCTTAAAAGCCCACAGGTTTCACTTAAGTTACAGCCCATAAAATGCTGATAAAATAACCGTTAAGATATTAACCTTTGTTAATATTGATGAACTTTTTCAATGAGGTGCGTGTCCGAATGGTTACCTAGGCAAATAGCCGGTACCGATACAGATTCGATCTGGTGCGGACACAACTCACGACGCATTACATCCAGATCCTTGATCCCTTATTTGGAGTTATGAATAGATGAAAACGAAACTATCTGTACTTTCAGCCGCAATGTTAGCCGCAACTCTGACAATGATGCCCGCTGTCTCACAGGCCGCTATTCCGCAATCTGTTGAGGGTCAATCCATTCCAAGTCTTGCGCCTATGTTAGAGCGCACGACGCCCGCCGTGGTTTCCGTGGCGGTATCTGGCACGCACGTCTCTAAACAACGTGTACCCGATGTGTTCCGTTATTTCTTCGGCCCCAATGCACCACAGGAACAAGTGCAAGAGCGTCCTTTTAGAGGCTTAGGCTCAGGTGTGATTATCGACGCAGATAAAGGCTATATTGTCACCAACAACCATGTGATCGACGGTGCCGATGATATCCAAGTCGGTCTGCACGATGGTCGCGAAGTCAAAGCCAAGCTGATTGGTACCGACTCAGAGTCCGACATTGCCTTGCTGCAAATTGAAGCGAAAAATCTAGTCGCGATCAAAACCTCAGATTCTGATGAACTGCGTGTGGGTGACTTTGCCGTCGCCATAGGTAACCCCTTTGGTTTAGGTCAAACCGTCACCTCAGGGATCGTCAGCGCCCTAGGCCGTAGCGGTTTAGGCATTGAAATGCTTGAAAACTTTATCCAAACCGATGCGGCGATTAACAGCGGTAACTCGGGCGGCGCGCTGGTTAACCTTAAAGGTGAGCTGATTGGTATTAACACGGCTATCGTCGCACCAAACGGTGGTAACGTGGGTATCGGTTTTGCGATTCCCGCCAACATGGTGAAAAACCTCGTGGCTCAAATTGCCGAACACGGTGAAGTTCGCCGTGGCGTGCTGGGGATTTCAGGCCGTGATTTAGATAGCCAACTTGCCCAAGGCTTTGGGTTAGACACTCAGCACGGGGGCTTTGTGAATGAAGTCACTGCGGGCAGTGCTGCCGAAAAAGCAGGTATTAAAGCGGGCGATATTATTGTCAGCGTGGATGGACGAGCAATTAAGTCGTTCCAAGAACTGCGGGCGAAAGTCGCGACTATGGGCGCGGGAGCCAAGGTTGAACTGGGACTTATCCGCGATGGCGATAAGAAAACCGTGAATGTCACCTTAGGTGAAGCAAGCCAAACCACTGAAAAAGCTGCTGGCGCAGTGCACCCAATGCTCCAAGGTGCCTCGTTAGAAAACGCTTCTAAAGGGGTGGAAATCACCGAAATAGCCCAAGGCTCGCCTGCGGCAATGAGCGGCTTACAAAAAGGCGATGTGATTGTCGGCATTAACCGTTCGGCGGTGAAAGATCTGAAATCACTCAAGGAGCAGCTCAAAGATCAAGAAGGCGCTGTCGCCCTGAAGATCCTCCGTGGTAAGAGCTTGTTATACTTAGTGCTGCGTTAATCGGTACACCGCTCTGATCTTTATCCCATTATCAGATGCGGATCAGCATAGGGAACGCGGGTTCCCTATGCTTTAACTTGTTAAACATGTTAATCTAACTCACCTTTTTCAATACTTAGCCTGCCATGACAATAAAAGAAACCCTGTTATATCTCGGTAAAGCCGTGCTCTTCGGCCTTATCATGGCGGCCATGTTTTTGTTAGTTACACACTACTTCGACAATAAGAATCTCGGCAGCTCGTTACTGCAAAACCGGGGTAATAACACAGTCGAACTCTCCTTTGCTAAGGCCGTCCGCCGCGCTGCCCCTGCCGTAGTCAATATTTATAGCTTAAGTATCGATCAGAGTCGTCCGCTGAACTCTGGTTCCCTCCAAGGCCTAGGCTCTGGGGTGATAATGAGCAAAGAAGGCTATATTCTCACGAATTATCATGTGATTAAAAAAGCCGATGAAATTGTGGTGGCTCTGCAGGATGGCCGCAAATTCACCTCGGAAGTGGTCGGTTTTGATCCCGAAACCGATCTTTCCGTGCTTAAGATCGAAGGCGATAATCTTCCAACAGTGCCAGTCAATCTCGATAGCCCACCGCAGGTTGGGGATGTAGTATTAGCGATTGGTAACCCTTATAACCTAGGCCAAACCATTACCCAAGGCATTATCAGCGCCACGGGTCGTAACGGCTTAAGTTCTGGTTATTTAGACTTTTTACAGACAGATGCCGCAATTAACGCCGGTAACTCAGGTGGCGCCTTAATCGACACTAATGGTAGCCTGATTGGTATCAACACCGCCGCCTTCCAAGTGGGCGGCGAAGGTGGCGGCCATGGGATTAACTTCGCGATCCCGATTAAACTGGCCCACAGCATTATGGGTAAACTGATTAAAAATGGTCGGGTGATCCGTGGTGCCTTAGGGATCTCTGGCGAGCCGATTAACCCGGTGGTGGCGCAAATCCTCAACCTACCCGATTTACGTGGGGTATTAGTCACTGGTGTCGATCCTAATGGCCCAGCGGCACGGGCGCAGCTACAACCAAGGGATGTGATCATCAAATACGATGGTGAAGATGTGCCTGGGGTCGAAATGCTGATGGATAGAATTGCCGAAACTACGCCCGGCAAGAAAATCATGATGACGGTTATCCGCCAAGGCAAAGAGCAAGTATTGCCGGTGATTATCGATGAAAAGGTCGTCGTCGATAATTAAGCTCAGTAACTGACCTTGTTAATCTCAGAATGAGGCATGTATAAAACCTCATTCTGAGTCATCCTAAATCAACTATTACCTTATCCTCAAATGGCAGAGCTATTTATCTCGCATTGCCATTTTTCACCGACTTTTGCCCCAAATTGTATTTCGCAGTTCAAAAGGGGAATTGGACAAGTAAAGCTCTGCCTATAGACAAGTTGATGGTTCGACTTAGAAGTTATGTATCCCATCTTTTCGTAGCTTGAATGCTTTAATCAAAATCAAAGTCGTGGGGCTTCACCCCACACCCGACCAAGGAGGACTGCTCGTCCTATCCTCCTTGGATGCTCCAAGACGCCCCTGCGGAGTTGAAAGCTCCTTGTGCTCATTGACAAATTTGCTATCGCTTCCGAAGGATGCGTCCCTGCACCTGCGAAAGCTAGCTCGCCATCCGTGGCGAGACTCACGCAATTTGTCTATTCGCCCCGCGGCAACTCCGAGGGGGAGGTGTATTCCTTGGAGTTTTGAGTCGTTAGTTAGCGATTCATCAACAAAAAATAAGTGTGAAAGAATGAGAAAGCTAAAACAATATCAAGTAATTACCCATCAGACTGTATAAAAAACTGCTACCGCAAAAAAGAAAATTCCTATAGCATCATTTATACCCCCATTTACACGGATGTGGCAGCGGCCAAGTCCAACAAGCGATTTATGCCCTGCAAACAGCGCAGCGCATAAATACTAAGACGTTATGTCTTAATACATAGGGAAATCTGATTGAAAAATATTAGTGCTCATTTACAAGTGATTAGAGAGGCTACAGTTTTTGCCAGATACAAGTGCATGAATAATGACAATTTACTGATGATTCATGATCTGATGGATGCTATTCATAATACGACTGAGCACATCGAGAAAGATTATTGGAAGGATGAAGAGTATATCGCAATGTACTACCTACCTTATGATAAACAATGGGGTTCTAAAGGGCTTGTTTTAATCGATATTTATAAAAAAGCCTGCACCCCCCAATAGACATAACAATGCGTGGCACTTTGCGGCCTTCGGCCGCTGCGACGCTCACCAAGGTTCGCGCCCGTGCGCTTATAGTTATGTGGAAATCGTTGAGTAACGAGCATGGATGAACATTCCAAAATCGAAAAGTACATTGTGGCAAGTGATGTTGGCTCAGGTCGGGATGGGAGCGGAATAGAGGTTTATTCTGGCAACGACATGCTTCTGGAAGTCTTTCGCGATGACACTAAAAAGACCAGAGAAGTACCCCTTTACAAAATGGAACTCGATCTTGAGCTTGTAGAGCAAGCAATTGCGCTATTTAAAAAGGAAATCCCATGGGAATTTCAAGAATAACATCATCTTACGACTCGTAACTTAACAAGGTCCGGCAGCACGCAGCCTTTGGCTGCTGGACTCGCTACGATCGCCGCTGCGGGCAACGTTATCTCCACAGAAATTTTAATCCGAAACCTACAAATTAGAGCTTAGATTCTAGCTAGCTTCTGTCCCATTCCCTTTTACCTAAACAAATTGCGCTCAATAAAAAACCAGCACTAGGCTGGTTTTTTATTGGGAGCGAATCCTAAGCAAATGTTATTGCACACGCTCTACATGCGCGCCCAATCCTTGGAACTTCTGCTCGATATGCTCATAACCGCGATCTAAGTGATAGATGCGATCGACGATGGTTTTACCATCGGCAACTAAGCCTGCGATCACTAAACTTGCTGAAGCACGTAAATCGGTCGCCATCACCTGCGCACCACTCAAAGACTCAATGCCTTGGATGATGCAGGTATTGCCTTCAAGCTCCATGTTCGCGCCCATACGGATGAGCTCTGGCACGTGCATAAAGCGGTTTTCGAAGATGGTTTCGGTAATGGTCGCCGTGCCCTGAGCTAATACGTTGAGCACGCAGAACTGCGCTTGCATATCGGTTGGAAAACCTGGGTATGGCGCCGTCTTGATATTTACCGCTTTTGGACGTTTACCTTCCATATCGAGCTCAATCCAATCTTCACCTGTGGTGATCTTGGCGCCCGCATCTTCAAGTTTCGCAATAACAGACTCTAACGAAGCTGGATCGGCCTTTAAGCAACGGATACGACCACGGGTCACAGCTGCAGCAACAAGGAAGGAGCCAGTTTCAATACGGTCTGGCATCACGCGATACTCACAGCCCTGTAGACGCTCAACGCCTTGAATACGCAGTGTGGCACTGCCAACACCGGTGATCTTCGCGCCCATAGCAATCAGACAGTTAGCCAAGTCAATTACTTCTGGTTCACGGGCCGCGTTTTCAATCACGGTTTCGCCATCGGCAAGTGCCGCGGCCATCAATAGGTTTTCGGTCGCGCCCACGCTCACCATGTCCATGAAAATATGGGCGCCCTTTAAGCGACCATCGACACGGGCCTTGATATAACCTTCTTTCACTTCAATCTTGGCGCCCATCATTTCGAGGCCATGTAAGTGAAGGTTTACTGGACGAGCACCAATGGCGCAGCCACCGGGTAATGACACATCTGCGGTGCCATAACGGGCTAATAACGGGCCAAGGATCAGAATAGAGGCACGCATGGTCTTAACGAGATCGTAAGGTGCGCAGAACTCGTTGAGGTTCTTGGTCGAAATACGGATTTGGCCATTGCCTAATTCATCCACATCGGCGCCTAGGCAGCGCAGCAATTTGCAGCTGGTGCTTACATCGCGCAAATTGGGGACATTCGACACAATAAAATCAGTCTCGGCTAACACGCCTGCCATCAGAATCGGCAGCGCAGCGTTTTTAGCACCGGAAATAATCACATCACCAGCAAGCGGAGGGCTTGCTTGAATCGCTAATTTATCCACTTTTCCTCACTACTAGCTGTTGAAAATTTTCTCGCGTTTCCATTGAGTCGGCGTGAAAGTTTTAATCGTTAATGCATGTAACTCACCGCTGGCGATATAGCTCATCAGGGGTGCATAAATGGCTTGTTGTTGTTTTACGCGGCTCATGCCGTCAAAACATTCACCGACGGCGATCACTTTGTAGTGGCTGCCATCGGAGCTGGCGTGCACTTCATCCAGTGCTAACGCATCACGTAAAATTTGTTCTATTAAGCTGCATTCCATGAAATTCGGTACCTTTTCAATTCGCTTCTTCGATGAAGAAGGACTGTAAATCATATAAATCGATTAATTTTTTTAGCTGATCCGACGCTGAGCATAGCTGCAGTGGCGTGCCATGCTGGCGCACTAACGCCAGCAAAAAAGCCACGCCAGCACTATCGCTGTACTCCAGCTCAGTGAGCGACAAGATTTGGGTTTCTTGGCTTAACAGGCTTTGCCTTTGCGGCCATAGCGCGACCACTTGCTCCTGTGATAAACGCCCTTTTAGGTGGCAAATGTTACCCTGTTGCACAAATTCAACCACGGCGCTTACTTCCCTGCTTTAGGCTGTTTAGTCACTTTGTCTTTAGTGCGTTCTTCCAGCATCTTGATCACGGGATCAATCCCCTGTTGGCGGATAAGATTCGAGATTTCAGATTGCTTAGAGGACAGCAAACTCACGCCTTCGGCAACTAAGTCAAACGCCTTCCAAGAGTCATCCTTGAGGCGACGCACTTTAAACAACAGCTTAATCGGCGGACGACCCGCTTCGATAATCTGCACGTTTACATCGACAATTTTCTCATTGCTGAAATCACTACCGGGAGAAAACTCCACTTTTTGGTTAGTGTATTCGGTAAAAGCTTGGGCATAGGTTGAGACCAGGTAGCCTTCGAAGGCATCGACGAAGCGATTGCGCTGATCTTCGGTCGACTCTCTTAAATACTGGCCTAACACTTTATAAGAGGCGTATTTATAGTCGATATAAGGCATTAATTCTTCACGCACGATCACCTTTAAATGATCCGCATCGGCGTCGATCAAGGCTTTATCTTGATGAAAACGGTCGAAGGTTTTGTTGGCAACGGATTTCACCATGGCATACGGGTCCATAGTGTTAACAGTGGCATCATCCGCCAGTGCGGTCGTTGCAGTAAATATCCATACTAACGGCAGTAAAAAGCGCGATAAGCGTTTCAACATAGCGGTAACCCCTATTTATCCTTTGAACCCATACTATATAAGAACTGACCAATCAGATCTTCTAACACTAATGCGGAGCGAGTATCGTCAATCTTGTCGCCATCTTTAAGCATACTCACATCATCATCGACAAAGCCCGGTGTTAATCCGAGGAACTGCTCACCGAGTAAACCTGAAGTTAAAATAGCTAAGCTACTGGTTTCAGGGAATTTATCGTAACGTTTATCCATCACAATGGTGACCACAGCCACCAGTTTGACTGGGTCTAAGTCAATCTTACTCACGCGGCCAACCACTACGCCGCCGACCTTGACTGGCGAGCGTACCTTCAAGCCACCGATATTGGTGAAGTTGGCAGTGAGGGTATAACTGCTGTCGCTGGTCTGGACTTCGATGTTGGCGACTTTAAACACCAATACCAAAAAGGCGGCTAAGCCCGCTAAGAGAAACACACCCACTAATAATTCAATTTTTCGTGTCAACATGCTCAGTTACCACTCTGTTAATCCCTCTATCTGTATCCTTGGCGCTGCAATCCGTTAGCGGCCAAACATCAGGGCTGTTAGTAAAAAGTCCAATGCCAGTACGGCGAGGCTCGATTGCACCACGGTTGAGGTGGTTGCACGGCTGATCCCTTCAGGATTGGGCACCACTTGATAGCCGCGGTATAAGGCAATCCAAGTCACCACCACGGCAAATACGCCGCTCTTAATCAGGCAGTTCACTATGTCTTGGCGCCATTCGACCGAAGCTTGCAGAATCGACCAGAAAGCCCCGCTATCGATACCTTTCCATTCCACGCCCACTAAATGGCCGCCATAAATGCCTACCGCGGTAAACATCAGCGCCAACAGCGGCATGCTGATCACCCCAGCCCAAAAACGTGGCGCAATGATTTGCCTGAGCGGGTCAATCGCCATCATCTCTAAGCTGGATAACTGTTCGGTACTCTTCATCAAACCGATTTCAGCGGTCAGCGCCGAGCCGGCGCGGCCCGCAAATAATAGCGCTGTGACCACAGGACCGAGTTCACGCAGTAAGCTCAGGGCCACCATAGGGCCTAAGCTCTCCTCAGTACCGAAACCGACTAAGATGTTGTAGCCCTGCAGCGCCAACACCATGCCGATAAACAAGCCTGAGACCACAATAATGACCATAGATTGTACGCCGACCACATAGATTTGGCGCACTAATAATGGAAACCCCTTACGTACCCGAGGCCAGCGAACAATCGCGCCCCAGAGCATCAGGCCCGCACGGCCAAAACCGAGCACTAACTCGATAGCGCTGCGGCCGAGGTCGGCAATACTGTCGAATAACTTCACTTGCCAACTCCTTTAGCCATTAATTCTTGCTGATAATCCTTTGCTGGATAGTGGAAAGGCACGGGACCATCAGGCGCGCCCTGAATAAACTGTTTAAGTTGCGGATTATCCGCATGCTTTAGCTCCTCAGGCGTGCCATGGGCGATCACTCTTTTATCGGCCACTACATACACATAATCCGCAATCCCGAGCACTTCATCCACATCGTGGGACACCACAATCGAGGTCAGATTCAGCGCATCGGAGAGTTCGCGGATAAGCTTCACCAGCACGCCCATGGAAATCGGATCTTGTCCGGCAAAAGGCTCATCGTACATCACCATTTCAGGCTCAAGGGCAATCGCCCGAGCAAGGGCGGCACGGCGCTGCATCCCACCGGATAACTCGCTTGGCATCATCTGCGCGGCGCCACGCAGGCCAACGGCTTCGAGCTTCATCAATACGATTGAGCGGATAATCTCTTCGGGTAAGCCCGAGTGCTCACGCAGCGCAAAGGCGACGTTATCGAAGACGTTGATATCGGTGAATAAGGCACCACTTTGAAACAACATGCTCATGCGCTTACGCAGTTCGAATAATTGGCTACGACTCGCGGCGTGCACATCCTGACCATCGAACAACACTTGGCCGCTATCGGGCGTTAATTGACCACCGATAAGCTTAAGCAAAGTGGTTTTACCTATACCACTGGGGCCCATAATGGCGGTCACTTTGCCCCGAGGGATAGACAGGCTAATATCTTCATATATGACACGCTGGCCACGGCTGAAGCCCAAATGACGGATCTCAACCAACGGCGTTTGTTCTTGAGTCATGCTTGATTCCGATATTTGAAAAGAGGTGGCCTACGCTTCCTGCCCAGACCAATCGAAGAGCCGCAAATTGTACGTAATTGCGCTTTAACCTACAACAGAATCGACACTATCGTCCTGCGATACTTTCAATTTGCCTCATTTCCAGCGAGAATGCGCCCTAAGTTTTCGCTCTGTGAAGCTAAAGTGTTACTTAATGTTTTCACCCTTGTTGATAAATCAACAATATTGTTTAGCCAAGGCTAATAAAATAAGCGAAATAACACTGAACTAGGCAAGACAACTTAACTCAAAAACCGTATTGAATGCCAAAGTCGTTATCATGCTTACCATAGCAACCAAAATGGTGGTGGAAAACGACTAAGACGATGATATTGCTCAAAGCATTCAATCGCTGAACAAGTTATCCTGCCCTATTGCCTCAACCCTCATGGGCTGAGACTGAATAATAAGACGCTACTCAAGAACGAAGCCGTTAATTTTATCATCTTTATCGCGTACCAAATTGTGCTATTCCAATCCCAGAACGGGGCGACAAAGACAATGCAAGAAGAGAGATAGACATGGTAGACCAATCACAATTGCGCCAGTGGGGCTGTAAAGTCATCGATATTGAAAAATCGGCCCTCGACAATCTTTATCAATATGTCGATTCCGTTGAATTTGCCCAAGCCTGCGAGTTAATTCTCAACTGCACCGGCAAAGTGATCGTGATGGGGATGGGGAAATCAGGCCACATTGGCAATAAAATCTCGGCCACCCTCGCCAGCACAGGCACCCCAGCGTTTTTTGTCCATCCAGGCGAAGCCAGCCATGGTGATCTAGGCGTGCTCTCTGACAATGATGTGATTCTTGCGATTTCAAACTCGGGCGAGTCGAGCGAAATCCTCGCGCTGATGCCAGTTATCCAGCGTAAAGCCATCCCTGTGATTGCCATGACTGGCAAGCCAGAATCCACCATGGCGCGTCTATCTAAAATTCATTTATGTATTGAGGTGCCAGAGGAAGCCTGCCCGCTTGGGCTTGCGCCAACCTCAAGCACCACGGCAACCTTAGTCATGGGCGATGCCATTGCCATTGCGCTGCTGCAAGCCAAAGGCTTTACCCGGGAAGATTTCGCCATGTCCCATCCGGGCGGAGCCTTAGGTCGTAAGCTGCTGCTTAAAGTCAGCAACGTGATGCACAGCGGCGATGATTTACCACTGGTTAAACACGATATCTGCATCACCGATGCCCTGTATGAGATCTCCAAGAAAGGCCTTGGCATGACCGCGGTTATCGATGAGCAAAACAAACTCGTGGGTATTTTTACCGACGGCGACCTGCGCCGCGTTATCGATGCCCAAGTCAACCTACGCACCACGCCGATTGCCGATGTGATGACGCGAAACTGTGTCACAATTACAGAAAACGTTTTAGCGGCGCAGGCGCTGCAAGTAATGGATTCCAAAAATATCAACGGCCTGATAGTGATAGATAAAGAACATCATCCTGTCGGAGCCCTCAATATGCTCGATATGGTTAAAGCGGGAGTGATTTAATGCCACAGCAAGGTTTTTATGGCCCCATCAGCGACGATGTTTGGCAAAGGGCGCAAAAAATTAAACTGCTGATCTGCGATGTGGACGGGGTGTTTTCCGACGGCCGCATTTATTTGAGCAACTCAGGAGAAGAACTCAAAGCCTTCCACACCCGCGATGGTTATGGCGTGCGCTCATTATTGACCAGTGGTTTTAATCTGGCGGTCATCACTGGCCGTCAGTCTAAAATTGTCGAAAACCGCATGACGGCTCTGGGTGTAACGCATATTTATCAGGGCGTGGATAATAAATTCGTTCCCTATGAAGAACTGCTGTCGCTCTACAATGTCACCCCAGAAGAAGTCGCCTATATTGGTGATGATATTGTCGACTTGCCAGTGATGAATGTGGTCGGCTTGGCCGTCTGTGTTGCCGATGGTCATCCCTATGTCCGCCAACATGCCCATTTTGTGACCCACTTAAATGGTGGACATGGCGCACTCAGGGAACTCACGGATCTGCTCTTACTGAGCCAAAATAAGTTCACTTCCGCCCATGGGATGAGCATATGAGTCGTGTGACCCTCGCCATTATCGCCTTTTTTGGTACTGCGCTGGTGCTATATTGGCAAGTGCAGCAAAAACGCGGTGGCGATACGGATGACAGCTTGAACGTCAGTGACAGACCCGATTACATTATCGAAGATCTGCGCAGCATTGAGTTTAATGAGCAAGGGCAAGTTAACAGTCGCGTCACGGCAAAGCACATGGAACACTATGAGCTGAAAAACCAAACCGACTTTACTGAGCCCGTTTATCTTGTCTATCCCGACCAAGGTAAAGCAAAATGGCAGATCCGAGCCGATCAAGGTCGACTCAACAAAGATACCGGCAAGGTTGTATTAGAAAATAATGTTATTATCGATGCCATCAGCCCTGGTGAACCCATACAGACATTGTCCACCAGTTTTTTAGAACTCGATCTCAACACTATGATAATGACCTCTGACCGCATCATTTACGTCACAGGGAAAGATTTTAATATTCAAGGGCAAGGCCTTTATGCCGACCTTAACGCGCAGGAAGTGCAATTGACCAGTCAGGTAGTAGGAACCTATGAAGCAAAATAACATATTACTTGCCGGCCTAATGCTAATCACCAGCATGAGCGCCTTCGCCAAGGTTGGTGACTTACAGCAAGAAGTGAAAATTAAAGCCGTTAGCCAAACTGCGGACATTAAAAACAACCAGATCATTTTCTTCGGTCCGGTTGAAGTCACCCAAGGATCGATCAAAATCCATGCAGATCAACTACGTGCATTTTCTGCCGAAGGGGAAAACAGCAAGATTTTAGTGGCAACCGGTAATCCTGCGACGTATAGCCAGATCCTCGACGATGGACGCCCAGCTTCAGCGAGCGCGAAAGAAATTCGCTACGAAATGGCGACCCGCACCCTAACTTTGACGGGCTCAGCGAGCCTAGACCAAGCGGGTAGCCAAGTGACGGGTAACCTCATCCGTTACGATATTATTCAGCAAAAATTGATCGCTGAGAGTACGGGTAGCGGTGATGATCGCGTGATTACCATTATTCAACCTGATAACTATCAGGAAGAGATCAAGAACCAGCCCGCGGACAAACCTGTGAAAAAACAGGACTCTAAATGACCCAAATCACCTTAAAAGCACAGAATCTCGCTAAGAGTTATAAGAGTCGTCAGGTTGTGAAAGATGTCAGCCTGACGGTGAAAACGGGTCAAGTCGTCGGCTTACTCGGCCCAAACGGCGCAGGTAAAACCACCACCTTTTACATGGTCGTGGGCTTAGTCAAAAGCGATAAAGGCCATATCTTTATCGACGATGATGATTTAACCGCCGATCCCATGCACCTGCGCGCCCGTAAAGGCATTGGTTACCTGCCACAGGAAGCCAGTATCTTTCGCAAGCTGACCGTGCACGACAATATCATGGCGGTACTGCAAACCCGTAAAGAGCTCAATCGCGATCAACGCGAAGAAGAGCTGGAACATCTGCTCGAAGAGTTCCATATCACCCATATTCGCGATAGCCAAGGCATGTCGTTATCGGGCGGTGAACGTCGCCGTGTCGAAATTGCCCGCGCTTTAGCGGCCAATCCTAAGTTTATTCTGCTCGATGAACCCTTCGCCGGTGTCGACCCGATTTCGGTTATCGATATCAAGAAAATCATCGAACAACTCAAGAGCCGAGGCCTTGGGGTACTGATCACAGACCACAATGTGCGCGAGACCTTAGACGTCTGTGAACATGCCTACATTGTCAGTCACGGAAACCTGATTGCCGAAGGAACTCCCGCAGAGATCTTAGACAATCAGCAAGTTAGGGCTGTGTACTTAGGTGAACAATTCAGGCTATAGTTACTTAAACAGAGCCAATTAGCCTTGAATTTTGGCTTATAAGCGCCATCAATATGATACAAGCGGCCTAAATTCAAAATAATAACGTAGGGATCAGCGGTAACATGAAAGCGTCACTCCAGCTCAAACTGGGTCAACAGTTAACCATGACGCCACAACTCCAACAGGCCATTCGTCTGTTGCAATTGTCGTCATTGGAACTGCAGCAAGAGATCCAGCAAGCCTTAGACTCTAATCCTCTTCTCGAGCTGGAAGAGGAGCAATTCGACGCGCCTACCGAACGTAAGCAAGATATCGCCGATACCGACTTTAGCGAAACGACGGCCCAGCCACAGGAACAAGACAATTCCACCGTGGACATTGCCGAGTCGTTGACCAAAGAATCCCTGCCCGAAGAACTGCCCATGGACACCACTTGGGATGAAGTCTTTACCGCCTCGCCAAACTCAGGTTCTGGTGCCAGCCGTGAAGATGACATGCCCTTCCAAGGGGAAACTAGTGAAGGCCTGTACGAACATTTAGAATGGCAGAAAAACCTCACGCCCTTCTCTGAAACCGATTTAGCCATTGCCACCGCGATTATTGATGCCATCGACGATCAAGGTTATCTCACTCAAAGTACTGAAGATATCCTCGAAGCCATGGGCAATCCTGAGATAGAACTGGATGAAGTCGAAGCCGTACTCAAGCGAATTCAACACTTCGATCCCGTTGGTGTCGCCGCAAGGGATTTAAGCGAATGTCTGCTTATCCAACTCTCCCATTTTTCGCCGGATACCCCACACCTCGAAAACGCCCGAATGTTGATCAAAGATCATTTAGATCTGATCGCTACCCGCGACTTTAGGTTGTTGATGCGTAAGACCAAACTTAAAGAGGACGAGTTAAGGGACAGCATAGCGCTGATCCAAACCTTAAACCCTCGCCCAGGTTTGCTCATCACCCCTGTTGATGAAGAATATGTCATCCCCGATGTATCGGTGTCGAAGAAAAACGGTCGCTGGGTGGTCGAGTTAAATCCAGATTGCATGCCAAAAATCAATGTTAATCAGCAATATGCAGCCATGGCGCGCAGCACTAAAAGCCAAGCCGATAGCCAATTTATCCGCGGGCATCTGCAAGAAGCCAAGTGGTTTATCAAAAGCCTTGAAAGCCGTAACGAAACACTGCTCAAGGTGGCAAACTGCATAGTGCAATATCAACAGGGTTTCTTCGAATACGGTGAAGAAGCCATGAAACCTATGGTCCTGAACGATATCGCCGAGGCGGTAGAGATGCATGAGTCCACCATTTCACGGGTGACCACACAAAAATACATGCATACCCCAAAGGGACTTTTTGAACTAAAATATTTCTTCTCAAGCCACGTCGGGACTGATGATGGCGGTGAGTGCTCATCCACGGCAATCAGAGCCTTCATTAAGAAACTGGTTGCAGCGGAAAACCAGAAAAAACCATTAAGCGACAGCAAGATGGCACAGCTTCTGGCAGAACAGGGAATTAACGTTGCGCGCAGAACCATTGCGAAGTACCGAGAAGCGATGCTTATTCCCCCTTCCAATCAGCGTAAAAGTTTATAGCCTAAAGTGGAAATCGGAGGACGTTTATATGCAAATAAACCTGAGTGGACACCATATCGAGATTACTGAATCGTTACGGGCTTATGTTGAGGAAAAGTTTTCAAAACTTGAACGTCATTTCGAACAGATCAATAATGTGCACGTTGTGCTCAATGTTGAGAAAATGCAACAAATTGCCGAAGCGAGAATCAACCTCACCGGTGGTGAAGTCTTCGCGACTTCAGAGCATGCAGATATGTATGCTGCCATAGACGTCCTGATCGACAAGCTTGATCGTCAGGTTATTAAACACAAAGAGAAGTTAACAAAACACTAGCAATGGAACTTCGTACCATACTGCGGCCGGAATGCACGACCTGCGCCACTCCGGGCAGTAAGAAAAAGGTACTGGAACTTATCAGCGACTTAGCCGCTGCCCAGTACCCCACCCTCTCATCTCAAGAGATCTTCGAAAGCCTAGTGGCGCGCGAAAAGATGGGGAGCACAGGTATAGGTAACGGCATCGCCATTCCACATGGTCGATTAACCGATATAACACAACCCATAGCCATATTGGTGAAATGTGAGGAGCCGATAGCCTTTGATGCTATCGATAAACAACCTGTCGACATTTTATTTGCGCTGCTGGTGCCTGCTGACCAATGTCAACAGCACTTAAGCACTTTGTCCTGCATGGCTGAAAAGCTCAGCGACAAACAAATATTGAAGCAATTGCGCAAGACGCATGATGAAACGGAACTCTATCAGGTAATCACTGGATGAAACTGGTCATAGTGTCAGGGCGCTCAGGCTCAGGCAAATCGGTCGCACTAAGAGTGCTTGAAGATCTCGGCTATTATTGTGTCGATAATCTTCCGTTGCCGCTGATTGGCAGCTTACTCGAACAGCTCAAGGGCAGTAACGATCTCGTCGCCATCAGCGTTGACGTGCGTAACCTGCCGGAGCAAGACAAGGTACTCGTCAAACAGCTCGCAAGCCTGCCAGAGGGCACTGAACTTACCAGCTTCTTCTTAAATTCCAGCGATAAAGTACTGCTAAAGCGCTACAGCGAGACTCGGCGCTTACATCCCTTATCTAAGAGCCGAGTATCACTGCAAGAAGCCATCAAACTTGAAGGCAAATTGCTCGAGCCCCTGTCACAGCAGATGGATCACTACATAGATACCTCAAATCTGAATATCTATGAACTCAGCGACCAAGTACGGCAAATCCTGCTTGGCAGTGTCGATAAGGAACTGGTGATCAACTTCGAGTCCTTCGGTTTTAAGCATGGTATGCCAACCGAAGCCGACTTTATGTTTGATGTGCGCTTTTTACCCAATCCCCATTGGGAACCCGAGCTGCGCCCTCTCACCGGCTTAGATGAACCCGTTACCGAGTTTTTAAATCGCCAGCCGCTGGTTAACAAGTTCATCTGGCAAATTGAGAATTTACTCGAGACTTGGTTGCCCCACTTAGAGCGTAATAACCGCAGCTATCTGACCATCGCCATCGGCTGTACTGGCGGCCAACACAGATCAGTTTACGTGGCCGAACAACTGGCTAAACGCTTTAGCAACGGCAAACACAAAGTGAATGCCCGTCACCGAGAGTTAAACCATGCCAAAGCTTGAGCGCCAAGTCACCATCTGCAATAAACTCGGCTTACATGCCCGCGCCGCGACAAAGCTCGTGGTGTTGGCCTCAGAGTTTGATGCCAGCATTACGCTGATCCAAGGTGAAAAACAGGCCTCTGCCGCCAGTGTTTTAGGGCTACTCATGCTGGAAACGGGTATGGGTAAAACCATTACTCTGATTGCCGAAGGCCCAGATGCGGAGCCCGCGCTCAATGCCATTTGCGCGCTTATCGACGCTAAGTTCGACGAAGCCTGCTAATTGCCTCGACATCTCATCTCGATGCTCCCTACCGTTATTCTGTACCTTGTTTGGTTTTGATTTCAGCACCTTATACCAGTAAAACACATTTGTGACTCGACGCCCTCCCGTGCGCTCAATTACAATATACTGCTGCGCTTTGGCTTAAGTTCTCAACAGCCAAACGCCCCATCCACGTCGCCACTTTGGAGGAAACATGCCTGTAGAAGCCTCAGACAGTTTACAAGTCGAACAACGTCTCGACCAACTGAGCCATGCCCTCAATAGCGGTATGTTTGTGCATGTCAGGCAAATGCTGCAAAACATGGCGGCGTCGGATATCGCATTGATTCTAGAGTCCTCGCCCCCTAAAGCGCGGCAAGTGCTATGGCAACTTATCGATCAAGATCAGCTCGGGGATATTCTCGATGAACTCAGTGAAGAGCTAAAAGATCCGTTGATCCGCGCCATGAGCCCTGAACGGGTCGCCAAGGCGACCGCCAGTATGGATACGGACGATCTCGCTTATATCCTGCGAAGCTTGCCTGATACCGTCTATAAGCAAGTATTGCAGTCTATGAGCCTGCAAAACCGCCAGCGGGTGGAGCAAGCGCTCTCCTACCCCGATGAAACCGCGGGCAGCCTAATGAACACAGATACTGTGACCTTAAGGCCCGATGTGAATATCGATGTGGTACTGCGTTATTTGCGCCAACGGGGCAATCTGCCCGACACCACTGACACCTTATACGTGGTGGATAAGCACGATCGCGTACTCGGCGGGGTAAAACTTGCGGATCTGCTCACCTGCGATCCCAATACTCATATCAGCAGCATTATCGATACCGATATCGAGAGCATTCCCGTGGGCATGTCCGACAGCGAAGTAGCGCAGCTGTTCGAGCGCCATGACTGGGTATCTGCGCCAGTGGTCGACAGTGAGGGCAAATTACTCGGGCGTATCACCATCGATGACGTGGTGGATGTTATCCGTGAAGACGCCGAGCACTCCATGATGGGGATGGCGGGGATGGACGATGATGAAGACACCTTCGCCCCTGTGGTAAAGAGTACTTTCCGCCGCTCACTCTGGCTGACGATTAACCTGTTTGCCGCCCTGCTGGCGGCCTCTGTCAGCAATATGTTTGAAGGCACAATCGAACAATTCGCCACTATTGCGATTTTAATGACGATTGTACCGAGCATGGGCGGGGTCGCGGGTAATCAAACCTTAGCACTAGTGATCCGCGGGATTGCCCTGGGCCATATTGGCCAGAGCAATGCCCGCTGGCTGATTGGCAAAGAACTCGCCATTGGCTTTTTGAACGGCCTTATGTGGTCGATTTTGGTGTTTATCGCGGTATTAGTTTGGAAAGATGATATGGCACTTGCCAGCCTGATTGGCGGCGCAATGCTCATCAATATGACTGTCGCAGGACTGGCTGGCGCCAGTATTCCGCTGATCTTAAAACGCTTGAAAGTAGATCCGGCGTTAGCGGGCGGTATGGTGCTCACCACAGTCACCGATGTCATTGGCCTGTTTGCCTTCTTAGGATTAGCGACTTTATATTTAATGCACTAGCACTGGCCCAAGCCTTGCTAAAGCGAGCAACAAAAATGGCGCTATTTCGCGCCATTTTTAATGAGTCCATTAGACATTATTTTTTAGGCGGCTGAAAGCCATAGCCCGTTAAAATCGCTTGTCCCTCAGGGGATAAAATAAACTCGGCCAGAGGCGCGGCCGCACTATTGGCATCCTTTAACACCAATAGGCCATAGTCGGCACCAACGGCTAACTCTGGCGGTAAATCGACAATCTTAAGGCTCGGCACTTCTTTTTGTGCCAGCACCGCATTGGTGCAATAGGTTAAGAACACATCCGCCTGCTTATTTTCCATCACCCAAGCATAGGGATTACGATCTTTGGGCGGTTTAGCACTCTCTGGCCCACCCGTTAGCTGCAATGCTTTGGTTTCTAATGTGGTTTTTGCATTGGCTTTTAAGGCCTCGGCTTTCGCAAACACGGCCCAAGCATAATCCCCCGCGGGATCGGCTTTTGGCGTTGACGTACCAAGCTTTATTTGCGGCGCGAGCAGGGTGTCTAATAAGTTCGCACTGGTGAGTGGTACATCCGCCTGGGCAATGGCACAGAGCTGGTTACGGGCAAACATTTGCACCTGTTGACCCGCTCCCGCATCGACTAAGGCCTGCGGATGTTTCATATTCGCCGAAGCGAAAATATCCACTCGCTCACCCTCTTGGATCCGCTTGAGTAATAAGCCCGAAGGCGCATACTGCGCCGCGACTTTAGCGTCGGATTTCGCTTGATAAGCGGCAATAATATCGTTCATTGCCGCCTTTAAACTACCTGCTGCCCTCAGTTCAATAGGGGCTGTCGCTTCAGTGCTCGTTGGCGCGCCTTGTACCATTCCCGCCATCAATGTCGCCCCTAAACTGATTGCTAACACTAAACCCTGTTTTGTCATGCTGTTATCTCCGTTTGCACAGGAAAATGTCCTAGTGCATACAAGACGGCAAAACCTTTAGCGGATCAAGTATTACCGCTGCTGGATAAATTCAAATCGGGACGATTGTGGCCAAGATCACTTAAGTCTTTTAGGTGAATGGACAAATTGTCCCCGAATGCAAATTGTTGCCTAATGCAAAGAATCAGCGAATGCAGAGAGTAAAAAGTCGCCCGTAGGCGACTCTTATTTTATGGAAATTATTGCCCCGTTGGGGTTAACACAATTTCCACTCGACGGTTTTGCGCACGCCCCGCGGCATTCGCATTCGATGCGATAGGACTCGCCTCACCCATGCCCTTAGATTTAACGCGAGCAGAAGCCACACCTTTGCTCATCAGGTAATTGCCCACTTCGCTGGCGCGGACTTGTGATAAACGTAGGTTGTAAGAATCTGAGCCGCTGCTATCGGTGTAACCTAATACGTTCAGTTGAGTCTTGCTGTATTCCTTGGCCACCAGCGCCACTGAGTTAAGTACACGCTTTGCACCATCACTCAGCTCAGTTTGGTCGACACCAAAGGTCACTTCGTTTGGCATATTGAGAATAATATTGTCACCGTCGCGGGTCACACTCACGCCTGTCGAGGCCAGTTGTTGACGCAGTTTGGTTTCTTGCACATCCATGTAGTAACCAATCCCACCGCCGACGGCCGCGCCTGAGGCTGCACCAATTAAGGCACCTTTACCACGGTCGCTCTTGCTTGAGGACGCAACCCCAACAGCCGCGCCAGCAACCGCACCAATTAAGGCGCCCGTAGTTGCTTTTGCCGTTTGTTGCTCATTGGTATAGGGATTGACTGTAGAACAGCCAGACGCAATCAAGGCGCCTGTCACCACAACAATCGCAAGCTTAGATACTGGCAGTGATTTGATCAGAGAAGGCTTCATCATTTATGACCTCATAACATGATTGATGATGGTATTTGCCCGCCAAAAGGCAAAGGGCGTGGCAAGTCGCCAAAGGACACCATAAAAATCGCAGTATATAAGCATTCTCTTTTGAGACAATCTTTAATCGCTTCTTTGCTCAGTTTATGACTGATTCAATCGAAAACAACACTAAATAAAAACATCTTAAGATCATCTATACAACAGTTAGAGTAAAAGCACTGAAATAGTGCAAGTTGCACCGTTTCAGACATGGCTTAAAAAAGTCACCGTTTGAAACATTTTAATAAGTTTATGATTTTTAATATAAATATAAATTTATAAATGTTGGCACGGATTTTACATACTAATAAATAGGTAGAAGAGCAGAGGCGCTCAAAGCCACTCACTCAACACCTTATGTAAGCTGTTTGACATCAATGGACGTTAATCTAAGTGCCCGTTGTGAGGCATGTAATCGAAGCACAATCCCTAAGTGGATTGAGGAGAATAGAGATGAAACATCTGATGAAACTTATTAGTCATTGTCGCCACGAATGGTTGTCCCTGCGCCACCTAGGACATAGCCAGTGGGATATAGAACAGCGTCATTAATCACCAAGGAAAGCACCGAAAGAACCAGCAAGCAGACAGAACATAGAGTAAGAGGGATAACCCATGGGAATCGCCAATCATAGTCTTAAACCTGACGTTATTTTTGAAGTGAAAGTCAAAGGCAGATTACTCTCTGATGTCGCACGACAGTACGGTATTTCGGCTAAAGCGGTTTACCAATGGGTAAGAGAAAGTGAGCAACAGCCGCAGCAAAGGGAGTGCGCTTTAATCTCTGAAATTGCGCAGTTGCAGAAACGTATTAAACAGCTAAACAGTGAATTACGCACTATAGGTTGAGGTAACCTCGCCCAGTGCCCTTATCGACAAGGCCGGACCCCATTGCATATTGCCCTGTAGGTCTAACGCGGTATGAAAGTTGTGCTAAAAACAATAATAACAGCGCCCTTTTACGTCCGGCCTTGTCATCCAATGAAGAGAATGCGTGATCAATAACAGTTTAGACAGGGTCGGATGGGTATCTATTATCGCTCCCCAACGACCTAAGATATAAATCGTACAAATAACAATAATAACTGTGCAGTTTACTATCCGGCTCTGTCAACTTAATGCTTAAAGGGTATGCAATAGCAAAAGAGGAAAGGTTTTGACAAGGCTTTAGAGGGAGCTATCTCCCCCAAAGATCAAATATGTGAATTGTGCTCCCCCAAGTCACGAACATATTACCCTCTTGGGTCTTGTCCTTTTATTCACGGATCAAAGACGATCCAGCGCTAGACTAGGATAGCGCGCCATGGATGGCTGTGTTGCTTGCAACACCAAAGGTTTCGGCAAGGCTCGAGGGAGTTGTCTCCCCCAAAGATTAATATGTCGATAGGGCTCTGTGACCCATCAATATATTTCACCCTTAGGTCTTGTCCTTTTATTGAGTGGTTCAATGGAAAGGAAGGGGCTGAGTGCCCATGCCAAGGACGGCAATGCCACAGGCTTTAAAACCAGTCCCAAAATAATTAATTCCAATAAAAAAGACGCTCATAAGGCGTCTATTTTATTGAAGAATATTTCACTAATAATCTTCATTGGCTTCTTGAAGTCGCAGCTTACGTTCCTGTGCTTCATCGTAGGCAGCTTGGATCTCATCCAATACAGAATTCACATCGGCATCGACTAAGACCTCGGTGAACTTGCCTGTTAATTGGGTGTCAGGTTTCAATTCACCCGCTTCAAATAACGCCCACATTTCTTTGGCATATTGGGTCTTAAGTAGCTCAGGGGCGTACTGACCGTAATATTGCGTCATGTTGTTAACATCACGCTCCAGCATCCATTTCGCATGGTTGTTGGCCGCGGCATCGACAGCTTGAGGCAAATCGATAATCACAGGGCCATTAGCATCCACTAGGACGTTAAACTCGGATAAGTCGCCGTGAACTAAACCAGCACAAAGCATACGTTTAACATAGGTCATCACCAAAGCGTGATCACGCATGGCCTGCTTGGCGCTGAGGCTCACGTCATTAAGACGGGGCGCAACATGGCCTTCGCTGTCGGTGACGAGTTCCATCAACAATACGCCATCGAAACAGCCAAAGGGCGTAGGTACTCTAACGCCCGCATCGGCTAAACGAAACAACGCATCGACCTCAGCGCTCTGCCAGGCCTCTTCCATTTGTTCGCGGCCAAACTTAGAGCCTTTTTCCATCGCTCTGGCTCGGCGGCTATTACGGACTTTACGTCCCTCTTGGTAAACCACCGCCTGCTTAAAACTGCGTTTCTCTGCTTCTTTATACACCTTGGCGCAGCGAATATCCTCACCACAGCGTACCACGTACACTGTAGCCTCTTTACCGCTCATCAGTTGGCTAATGACTTCGTCAACCAGCCCTTCATCAACCAGAGGTTGGATTCGTTTAGGAGTTTTCATACCGACCTTATACCTTACTTAGGCGTAAGATGGAATGTGCCGGGCAAATCTTCATATAAAAGCAGCCTTATAAAGAGGATAGATAAAAAGATTCAGTTAAAGATACCTGACTTCAGTAAAAACTAAAGCACCTCGTGCAGGAACACAATAGCAAAACGCAGTGGATTTACCGTCAGTAAAGCTGCTGAAAATTAACCCTGATTGCCTGTACCTTGGCTTAACGAGCGCATCGATTGACTCAAGCAACAAGGCTATGAAATCCATTGAGATTTATACGAAGAGCGCAATCACACTGCCAACCGTTGCCGCAGCTTTGAGCAATTGTCCGGCTTTGTAATAGCCTTGAACATTCTCTTGGGACGATGCTTTCGGCTCATGGACTGATTCACGCCCCTGCGGCTCAGCCAGACCAAGCGCGCCATGGGCAAAGGATTGCAGAGCGCCGACCTCAGTCTGAGTCTTGTTATCGCTCGACTCTTGAGGTCCTGTACTACTCTTCAGTTCCGCCTTCAGCTCTTTTGCTGGCACAGAAGCCGTCTCATTGTGTGGTACAGACCGTTTTGTTCCCAAGAGCGAGCTATCTGATGAAGGTGGCAAAACCTGCATAAGCATATCCAATACAATGGGTTAAAAATTAAAACTAACATTAACTCAATGCCTTAGCATTATTGCATCACGCGAGTTGTGACTCAGATAGGAAAAGCCTGCCAAAGCGCTGTGCCAGATAACCGTATTGCGGGCGCAATATAGCACTGGCTCTCCCCTCCCCTAAGCTTTATGCTGATGCCCTTTTGTGACTGATCTGATTTTTAAATGCGCTATCTTAACCTTGCTTTGGCTCTTACCGCCCTCTCCCTCACCCAATGCACGAGTCTCTCACTCGAGGAATGCCGAGATAATGACTGGTACGCCACGGGCTTAGCCGATGGTAATCGAGGCGCCAACGCGAGTCTGCTCAATCAATATCAGCAGGATTGTCATGAGTTTAACCTCAAGGTGGATGCTGCCCAGTGGCAACAGGGATATCAGCAGGGTCTTATCAGCTATTGTCTGCCCGAAAATGGCTACCGCGTAGGTTTGGCAGGAGAAAGTTACTACGGCGTGTGTAACAATAATCAGTTTGTTGAGCGTTATAACCAAGGACACGAGCAATATTTAGTGAATAAACGTCTGGCTGAAATTGCCGACCGCCTAAATGCCATCGATATCGAAATCGGCAGCATCAACAACAAGCTGAACAATCTCACCGATAAAGCCGATCTGCTGCGGCAGAAGAACATCCTATTGAACGAGAAAAACCATCTCCTCGACGAAAGGCTCAGATTGCGTCAAGGCGATATCCGCTTTGAGTTTCGCTTCTAAGCTTTCGCCTCAGACTAGTTTGAGGGATAACAATGGCTTGAGGGATCAGCCATCACTTAGAGATGGCTTCTTTGGTATTGATAATACTGATTTTGTTGGCAACTTTAATCTTTTTAACCTTAGGCACACGAAGAAAGAAGCCATAGTAGAGCAAGCTTGCGGATGTCCAAGCGATGGCCAAACTCCAAAGGTCATGACTCAAGAAATGGGCACCACGCAGCTCCTGCGCAAAACCAAATACCGCACCTAATACAATCCCAAAGATGAGTCCCGCTTTGGCATAAGCTGGGCGGTATTCCTTCAGCACATAATAGCTTGCGACCCAAGCAAAACCGCCGCTCGAATGTCCACCGGGAAAACACTGACCAAACTCGGCACCCTCTGGCAAGCGAGCAAACAGGGATGAATGCATCATGCGACCGCCAAACTCAAGCACATCCCAAGGGCAAGTCATATGAGTAAGACTCTTACCAAGGCGCACTAAAACCACGCTGGCCAGCACACTGCAGAATAAATAGATAAAGCCTTTACGGTAGGGGCGCAGTTTGTCGATGCGAAAACTTAAACCAATGCAGCTAACTACGACAACGGCAAGCAAAATAACCAAGTTTCGCCCAGTGACATGCAGCAAATTCTCAGTCAACCAATGGCCGCGCAGTGGCCAAGAATCGACACCACCCTGCCAGTGAAATAATAAGCTGGCAAAGCGCATATCGGCATGGGTCTGTTCGAGCCAAAAAATAATCACCGCAAACACGAGCCAAGGTGCAAGCAAATGTCCCTTTGCGAAGCTGAAAAATGTCGTCCTAACGTCGCTTTTGTTATTGTGATGCACTTAATTATCCACTCGCCAAAAATACCCAGCACCAGACTACGGTCGAATTCTTATCAAAAGCTTAAGAAATACAAAACATGGGAATTAACATACCATTTACAAAGTAAAGCAAACTTAATTGTTTGGGTAAACTCGCGCTGAGAGAAAAAGACTATAGTTTATAAACAACAATCTGCTTTCGGATGAGCCTCAAATGCCCTACAAGTTTGCCCTCCAACAATCTCAAAAAGAGCGTATATTCGCCGATATGGCAATTGAGACAGGAAAAATTACCGTACCACCTGAGATGCTAGAGAATTGGCAACAAACCTTAGATCTGCTCTCCGAAATTGTGGATACACCTGCCGCGCTTATCATGCGTGTCCACCCCACCGAGATAGAGGTGTTTGCTTCGAGCCATAGTCAGGGGAATCCCTACAAACCCCACGATAAAGAACATTTAGGGCATGGTCTCTATTGCGAGACAGTGATGAAAGAGTGCCGTGAACTTCACATCCCCAATGCCTTAAAGGATGCTAATTGGGATAAAAATCCCGACATAAAGCTAGGAATGATTGCCTACTGCGGCCTGCCATTGCATTGGCCCGATAACAGCACCTTCGGCACCATTTGTATGCTCGATAGCAAGGAGCGTAACTACAGTCAGCAATTTCGCAGTTTGTTAGCGCGGTTTCAAAATGCCATCGAAACCAATCTAATCACTCTGTATCAACAGGCTAAATTGCAGCTCCATAACCAGCAACTCGAGCAAAAAGTCCAGCAACGCACCCACGAGTTGGCCGAGCTGAGTGCCAAATTAATCCGTGAAATCGAAACGCGCACCACCACCGAAAGCTCACTTGAGTACCATAAGAGTTACGATCCGCTGACAGGCCTCCCCAACCGGCTCAATCTTCTCAATACGTTGGCGAAAATGCTGGAAGATATTAATCGTAAAGAAAAAATCTCAGTGTTTTACCTCGGACTACGTAACTTTAAGTCCATTAATGACAGCTATGGTTATCTTATAGGCGATAAGATACTCACCATCTTGAGCCAGCGGTTACAACATTGCACAGACGGCCATACCTTTATTGCCCGCATTGCGGGGGCGGAGTTTGTGCTAGTGCAAGCCCATAAGCCCTCGCAGCGCGAGACCCACAAACTGCTGAATCAGATCATCAACTGCTGCAACTCCCCCTTTGGTATCGCAGACTTCGTGATCACTATTCCCTCGTCAATCGGCATAGCACAGGCGCCAAGCGACGGCATCGATGCCGCAACCCTGCTGCAAAAAGCCGGAGCCGCCATGACCATTAGCAAGGCCGAAGGCATTCCCTATAGTTTTTTCAATCAAGACACCCAAATCGCACTGAGCCAGCGCTATCAACTCGAGTCGCACTTAGTCGATGCCCTGAGAAACAATGAATTAAGCCTGCATTACCAACCCTTTATCGAACTCAAGACCCACAAAGTCATTGGCGCTGAAGCCTTACTACGTTGGCACAATCCGGTGTTAGGACAGGTTTCACCCGACCGATTTATCGCCTTGGCCGAGCGCAATGGACAAATCATGGAGATAGGTAACTTCGTGCTCCACAGCGCCATTAAGCAAGCGGCCGACTGGTGCCAAATGTTGCAGCGGGACTTTAAAATCGCCATCAATATCTCCCCCGTACAAATGCGTAATCCCCGCTTTGTCGAACATATTGCCGAGCTATTAACCCTGTACCAATTACCCGCCACGGCGCTGGAGCTGGAAATCACCGAGGGCATGTTGCTACAGGACGAACACTTGGCCCACAAGGCCATTATGCAGTTGCAGGAACTGGGGATCCGCATCTCACTCGATGACTTTGGCACTGGCTACTCTTCATTAAGCTATCTACAGAAATATTCCTTCGATACTCTAAAAATCGACCGCTGCTTTATCAGTAAGCTCGAAAACAGCGAGCAGGATAGGGAGTTAACTAAGGCCATTATCGCCATAGGCAAAAAGCTCAAACTGAAGGTGATTGCCGAAGGCGTCGAAAACCCAAATCAGGACAGTTTTATCCGCAATGAAGAATGCGATTTAGGACAGGGATATCTCTATGGCAAACCCGTGACACCCGCGCAGTTCGAACGTGACTTTATTCGCCCATCCAAGCGCTAAAAGCGTGATGTAGATAAAGTCCGCATAGATGCGGCAAGTTGTTTGCACCTAAAGCAAAAGAGTCAGAACTGACGTGATATTGGCCTCGCCCTTAAACAACAAGCTCGAAAGCCGCCAAAAATAAAGCCCCCGCAACCTAAGTTGCGGGGGCTTTTACATGAGGGGTTAGCTCATATTCAACAGGAATTACTTATAAGTTGCTTCGCGTTTTTTCGCTTCGGCATCCCACTTAGGTAAAGTGTCTTTCTTGAATGCTTCTTTCTCTGCATTCATCTTGTCCATATCCATACCTAGTGCTGCTTGAGCTTTCGCTTTGGTAGAGATATCTGGGATAGCAACAGCGTCAGTCACGCCTTTCTTCGCCAGTAATTGGGCTAATTTCACACGGGCATCGGCCGCTTTATCAACCGCAGTACCTAGGATACGCAGTGCTTCTTCTGGCGCGTGAGCCGCAACACCGTGAGAAGCAATCGCGAAGTCCCAGCGCCATTGAGCGTGGCGGATATCCGTTAGGATTGGCTTCATTTCTGCTTCAGTAGCACCCACTTCCCACGCTTTAGCAGCTTCGAAGTGCGCTTTCACTAATTGACCCTCGGCGCGAGCTTTAAGCTCTTTCACTTTGGCATAACGTTCTTTGGTGATGCCTTCTAAGAACTCTTTGCTTTGGCTATGGCAAGTCGCACAGGTTTCTTCGAAGCGATCGAATGGGTTACCCACTTTATGATCTGTGTACTTACGACCTTTGTCGTTAGTCACTTTAGGCATGTGACAGTCAACACAGCTCACATCGTTCTTACCGTGTACGCCCAGTTTCCAAGTTTCATAACCTGGGTGTTGTGCTTTCAGCATTGGAGTCTTAGACAGTGCATGAGTCCAGTCAGAGAACTCGATTGCATCGTAGTAAGCTTCCATTTGTTCAACAGTGGTACCTGAATCCCAAGGGAATTTTACGAAACCTTTGCGGTCGTCTTTCTTCTCAAAATAGTATTCAACGTGACACTGACCGCAAACCATAGATTGCTTGTCTTTCTTCGAAGCTTTGTCGAATGGCGTGCCAATAGTTTCCATTGCGCGCTCAGCGAATGGACGTGAAATGCGTAGTTTTGGGGTGCCTTTTTCGTGGCAGTCGCTACAACCGATAGTGTTAACGACTTCTGGGCCACCTTTAGCCCACTTGCCTTTGAAGTAACCGTCTTCGCCTTGTTCTTCGATCAGGCGAGGTACGTCAGGGCTCTTACAGCTCCAACATGCCATTGGCATTGGGCCGTCTTCAGCATTGGCTGGTGCGCCAGTACGTAGCGTGTTACGTACGTCAGTCACGGCATACATGTGGCCACGAGGTGCGTTGTAGTCTTTTGCGAAACCATAACCGGCCCACAGAATGACTAAGCTAGGATCGCCCGCTAATGCGTCGGTGATCTCTTCACTTTTTGCGGTGTCATGCCAGCTATTGTATTGATTAGCAAACTTATCTTTGTATACTTCGTTGCGTGGCTCGGTCTTATCGCTCGCCATCGCACCCGCCGCCATGAAGCTCGCGGCAACCAATGCACTGAGTGCAAAGGACTTACCTGTCATCTTCTTCATCATCTCATCTCCGTGTTGCATTATTTTAATAAATCACGACATCTCCAAGGCCAAAGTTAGTGGCTTAAACCCTCCAAAGACATACCTCTTAGGGGGTATCTAGAGCGAAGTTTGCGCTAGATCAAAATGTAATAGTGTTGTTGTTCACACTTTTATGTTTTCGTTAATGTAGTACATTATTTTCTAATGTAAAACACGACTAAAGTGCCATTAAATCAACGGCCATATATTAGGTAATGGACATATGAAACGAGGCAGCCTTACCTCAAAAATTCTGGGTTTAATGTTAGTACTGATTTTGCTTTCCAGCAGCCTAGCCATCTTCGCAATCATCAATTTGTCTTACAGTTTAGGCGATGCAAAGGCCATCAACGCCTCGGGTTCACTGCGGATGCAAAGTTACCGGCTGATGTTTTATGCCAATTCGGGCAGTGACGCCGCCCAAGAGAAAATTACCGAGTTTGAAAACACCTTGCATTCCGAGGCATTGCAGCCCTCCACGGGTTGGCTTAGCCCGAAAAAGATCGCCGAACAGTATCAACTCGTTATCGATAAATGGCTGGTGATGAAGTACTACATTGAGCAGGAAAACTCCCGCGATTACGCCGCCTCGCTCAAGGACTTTGTCGATACCATTGATTTGTTGGTGTTAGAAATGGAGCACCATGCCGCCTTTAAGCTGCGCCTGCTCGCCGCGAGCCAGATTTTTGGACTCGGGCTGATGCTCGCCATCGCCTTTTTAGCGGTACGTTTTACCAAGCGAAAAGTCGTGGTGCCCTTGCAGCAGTTAATGGAATCGGCCAACACCATTTCAAAGGGTAACTTCGAGATAGAAATGCCCGAGACCGAATATATTGAACTCACCGCCCTAACCCATGCGCTGCAAAAAACCGCCCGCGAGCTCGCAACCCTGTATGGCAACTTAGAATCCCAAGTCGCCGAAAAGACTCTTGCGCTCACCAGAGCAAACAATGAACTCGCTTTTTTATACGATAACCTATTGACTCTTAATGCGAAAAAGCTGGACTACAAGGCGCTCAAGGCGGCGTTGAATCAGTTAAAGGATTATGAGTCTATCGACTATTTAAGGCTGATTATTCAGTACCCAGAGCAGGAACTCGAAGTCGTCGAAGCCGATGGTGGCTGGCCAGAAGATGCCCAGCACAGCACCCGTTTTCCGCTGCAATTTGAACAGGCCGACTTAGGTTACTTAGAACTGATTTCGGCGCAGGATACCAATACGCCGCTATTTAAAAACTTCGCCATCATGCTCACTCGCTCCATCGTTATCCATAACGCCACCGAGCAGCGACAACAACTGGCCTTGATGGAGGAGCGCGGAGTCATTGCCAGGGAATTACACGACTCCCTCGGCCAAGTACTGTCATTCCTCAAAATCCAAATTAGTTTGCTGCGCAAAAACTTAGACCATAGTTGCCGCAGCCCCGCAGTGGAGAGTCAACTGACGGAAATTAATGAAGGCGTCAGTACAGCCTATGTACAGCTCAGGGAGTTATTATCCACTTTCAGATTAACCATCAAAGAACCGAATCTGAAGAACGCGATGGAAGCCATGCTCGAGCAACTCAGGGCCAATACCGATATCAAGATCCATCTCGATTACAAACTCGCGCCCCAATGGCTCGAGGCGAAGCAGCATATTCACATTCTGCAGATCACCCGTGAGGCCACACTCAACGCCATCAAACATGCCAATGCCAGCCTGATCAATATTCGGTGTTATAAAGATGACAATGGCATGGTCAATATCAGTGTGAGCGATAACGGCATAGGAATTGGTTATCTTAAGGAGCGAGATCAACACTTTGGCATAGGGATCATGCACGAGCGCGCCAGTAAATTAGCGGGCACTGTTGTATTTAGCAGTAATGATACGCACACTAATAGCAAGGGAATTGCAGAACAATATCAACAAATCCTAGGCACTCCCTCAGAGTCCAATAACGCATCACATTTGTCACAGGGAACCAAAGTTACTTTAGTTTTCCCTTCCCAACAGGAGCCTACACATGGGTAAGCCTTATTCAGTCCTCGTGGTCGATGACCATCCTCTCCTTCGCAAAGGGATCTGCCAACTGATCACCTCCGATCCGGATTTTAGTCTCTTCGGTGAAGTCGGCGGTGGCTTGGATGCCTTAAGCGCCGTCGCCACCGATGAGCCCGATATTGTACTGCTCGATCTGAATATGAAGGGAATGACAGGACTCGATACCCTCAACGCTATGCGACAAGAAGGCGTTACCTCACGGATAGTGATCCTCACCGTTTCGGATGCCAAACAAGATGTCATCCGACTACTGCGTGCGGGCGCCGACGGTTACTTACTGAAAGATACCGAGCCGGATCTGCTGCTCGATAAGCTCAAAAATGCCATGTTGGGCCACAGAGTGATCAGCGATGAGGTTGAAGAATATCTGTACGAGCTTAAAAATGCCGCCGATGAGCAGGAATGGATTTCAAGCCTCACGCCAAGGGAGCTACAGATCCTGCAACAGCTGGCAGAAGGGTTAAGCAACCGGATGATTTCAGAGCACTTACATATCAGTGAAGGTACGGTAAAAGTACACGTGAAAAACCTGCTGCGTAAGGCCAATGCCAAGTCGAGAACCGAAATGGCAGTCAGGTATCTGAATAACTGATACAGCAACCTCAGTTAAAATCTAAAAAATAAAGGCAATCAATAGATTGCCTTTATTTTATGCTTAGATTAAATCGGTATTATCGCCCTTTTTGCACAAACTCATACCAACTTAGCAGGGCTTCCTCTAAGTCTTCTAAGCCGCAATAAGCTTCCGATTCCGCATCGTAGAGGGACATTGCCTCTTCGAGTTCATATTCCTGCTCAAACCCTAAGGCATTGGCATAAATGCGCGCCTGCTCTTCATCCAGATCTAGGGTGAGATCGCCACCGATTAACCGCCAGGAATCACGCTTACCCGCTTGAATATCTTTGATAATATCGAGCACTTGTTGAATTTTGGCTAACTCTGGCCCCAACTCTTCCGAAAACCATTGGCCCAGCACTTCATGGTCCATACTAAAGCTGGCTAAATAAGTGCCCGTCAAACTGTTACGCCGAAATTCATATTCCATTTTATCTTCTCAATGCATCACAACTATGGCTAATTTTAATCTATTTCATCATAAGTTGCTTGACCAGCAATTTAGGCCCGAGAAGTGAGGCAATTATCAGCACAAACGACGCCTATACTTCATTTTCGCAACGAAATCAGTTAGCTTGAATCCATGATTGAGTAAGAGATGGAATGCGATATGCACGATGGATTTATCTACAGCTTAGTGCTTAGTGGCGCTCAGGCAGGTTCAACCTTAAGCCCAGAAGAGCTTGAAAACTGGGATCCTAAGGATGGACTGATCTGGATACACCTACGTTATCGCCATAAAAAAGCCCGTCATTGGGTGCTAAACAGCGGCCTAAATAAAGTCGAAACCGATGCCCTTCTGGCCCAAGATACCCGCCCACGGGCCGTGTTTGCAGGTGAAGGCGTCTTGCTGGCCCTGCGCGGGGTAAACTTAAACCCCAATTCGGCCCCCGAAGACATGGTTGCAGTGCGTATTTACGCCGACAAACAACGGATTATCTCAACCTGTGATCGCGAGCTACTCTCGGTTAAAGATGTCGCCGAACTCATTATGGAAGGTGCCGGTCCCACCACCACAGGGGACTTTATCCTTGCGGTTTGCGAAAGACTCACCACCCGTAAAGTAGATTTTATCGACACCCTTGAAGAGCAACTTTCTGAGTTAGAAGAACAAGTTGTCTCTGGCAATGTAAAAGATTTACGCACAGATATCGCCGAGCTACGCAGGCAAACCGTGGCGCTGCGCCGTTATTTAGGCCCGCAGAAAGAAGCTTACGCCAAGATGCTCTCGGAACAATTTGTGCTGTTTAATGAATCCGAAAGACTCAAGATGCGCGAAACCACGGATAAGCTGATCCGCACGATTGAAGACTTAGACGCCCTGCGTGACAGAGCCAATGTGACCCAGGAAGAATTACTCAGCCAGCAATCGGAGCAGCTAAACAAGCGCTTGTATTTCTTATCCTTAGTCTCGGCAATTTTCTTACCGCTGGGTTTTTTAACCGGATTGCTAGGGGTGAATATTGGTGGTATTCCCGGTGCGGATAACACTTGGGCCTTTGCGACCTTCTGCGGCATTCTTATCTCGCTGGTCGCCCTGCAAATGGCACTCTTCTATCGCTTTAAGTGGTTGTAGACTGGAATAAAAACGCCAATCTTATGATTGGCGTTTTGTTTTCCCCATTGCCGTTACTGTGGCAACTCAAATAGATTTGTCATGACTTTATAAAGCTCAGTGCCTTGATGCACTGACGCCGAGGCAAAATGGAGTATGGGCACACAATCCTGCGGCAAGCTTAGCGCCGTCAACTCCTGCTCACTACCATATAAGTCGAGCCGCAGCAGATTAACTAAGGTCTCACCCGCCGCCAGAGGCTCTCCCACGGACGCCACATATTCCACCAATCCCGCCATGGGCGCATGGTACTTTTTGTAATCCTTAAGATAACAGCCAAAACGTAGCATCTTTGCGGGTGCGACTCGCTCGGCGATCACCCCACGATAACTCAAGTAGGCCAAAATCCCCTGAGCATCGACTAAAGCATCCTCAAGGCAAATGCGTTCTTGGCTCGCCAGTTCCAAGGTAAAGGCCGAAACGGCAATCTTAAGTTCTCGCCCCTGTGCTTTGGCGACTTCACTCAATTGCCACCAAGGGCAAAATGCCGCTTCATCCATAGCCCCGCCAAAACTATTGGGGATCACTAAGGTGTAAGGAATCGAGAAAAACTGCGCCGCCGCAACATCATATTCTGGGCAATACAAGTGTTTACAGGATTTAGGCCCGGTATGCAGATCCAATACTATATCCGCCTCGTGGGCCATGGCCTGCAGGTTAACCGCTAATCTGTGGCCCGTGGTCACGCCCCACTCGTTGCGCAAACGCTGCTGACACGCCTCAACTAAGGTACTGCGGTAAGCTTGGATAAGCGCACTATCACTAAGCTCGGCATGTTCACGGTACCAAGCGGGTAAATCAATCGAATGATTTAAGTACTCGCGGTTCCAGTTTGCCCCTGTAATAGGGTCAAAACGCCCCAGCGTAAACTCACCACTCTTTTGATTTATCCCCAGCGGATTAGCCAAGGGCACTAAGGTAATTTCCCCTAAGATGTCGCAGCGCTCGAGCTGCTTCATCAACTGAAAAATCACCGCATTCCCCTGCACTTCGGCGCCGTGGACATTGGCCTGAATATACACTTTAGGGCCAGAAACATGACCACTTGGCTTAAAGTGGTAAATCGGCAGAGTGAGTGCTTGCCCTGCGGCAAGCTCCCCAATGGTTAAAGACGACGCAGTCGGTTGCATATTACGCGCCTTCGAACAGGTTTTCGTGTAGGGCTTTAACCACTTGCGCCGCTTCTGATTCGGCGACCAATACGCACAAGTTATGCGGGCTGGCACCTTGGCAGATCATACGCACATTATGGGGCTCGAGTACTTCAAACACCCGGCGGCAAATGCCCGCTGTGGTGGCAATACGGTTACCGATAATCGCCACCAGTGCTAAACCATCTTCAACACGTACACGGCAATGCTGTGATAATTCCTGCAGCAACGCCTCGCTCAACAGCCCTTGGCCGCTTGAATCAGAGCCGGTTTTATCTAGGGTCAGTGATACGTTAACTTCTGAAGTGGTGATCAAATCCACACTGATCTTATGCCTTGCCAGTGTGGCAAAGGTTTCTGCCAAGAAGCCCTGAGCATGCAACATTTGCAGGCTGTGTAAATTGAGTAGCGTTTGGTCGCGGCGCAGTGCAACAGCACGAAACACGGGCGCATCTTCAACCTGATGACGGATCCAAGTGCCGCCCTTTTCAGGCTCCTTACTCGAGCCGACAAACACTTGAATTTGTTGGCGCACCGCAGGCAGAATCGTCGCAGGGTGCAGCACTTTAGCACCAAAAGTCGCCATTTCGGCGGCTTCGTTAAAACTGATTTCGGCAATGGGATGGGCGTTTGGCGCAAGACGCGGATCGGTCGTGTAAATCCCAGCCACATCGGTCCAAATCTCAACCGCAGAGGCTTTTAAGGCTTCGGCTAACAGTGCCGCGGAATAGTCGCTACCGCCACGGCCAAGCGTGGTGGTTTGTCCGGCCTCATTTGAACCAATAAAGCCTTGAGTCACAATCACTTGCTCAGATAACAGCGGCAGTAAATGCTCAGAAGAGAGAAGCGCAATTTGCTCAACCTGTGGCTCAGCACGGCCAAAATGACTGTCGGTGCGCAGCACTCGGCGCACATCGAAGGCACTCGAGTTGGCGCCTTTTTCGCGCAATACCGCCGCAAATAATGCCGACGAACACTGCTCACCAAGGGACAATAACTCATCCATGGTGGCCTTGCTGCGTTGGGATGCTAGCGCTTCGCTCAATACCGCCATACGACTTAACAGTTTATCCAATGCCGCGGCTACGTCGTTGGGGCGACCCAGTTTATCTAAGATAGCGTATTGAATTTGCGCGATTTGCTTTAAGCGCTGTAAACGACCATCGTCGTTCATCGACTCTTGAGTAAGTTCAACCAAGAGGTTAGTCACGCCACTGGAGGCGCTAACCACCACTAAACGGCAATCGGGATTGCCCAGTACGATATCGGCGCAGCGATTCATTGCACCGTAATCGGCGACTGAGGTACCACCAAATTTTGCGACAACAAGAGACATTATCGTACCTCCGCAGAAGCAGAAGACACGGCACAAACTAGGATAAGATCTTGATTAACTAACATGATTACGCTCCGAACCAACTTCGTTCGAAGAGCCTGGTGCTCAATGATACGCACCCCAATAGAAGGGAAACAGCAATCGTCACCAGAAGCTCTCCACCAATTACAGGTGACAATCGTTAGGATTCAGCCTAAGCGACCGACATAAACATGCAGCAACCACATCTATGCCTCGGCGTTAATCTCCCTCATCAATCATCGCTGGAGTTTGTGCTCCTCTGACTGACTACCTAGTTAACGCTCCTCTTCTGTTCCTTTCCGCCGGAAAGGGACGAAAAAAGTAGCAATAAACCCCTAATGAAGTCAATGCTAATTTCACATCGCATAAACAAATTCAATAAACGCTTTTAAAAACAATGAGCAATTTAGCGGTAAAGCCAAAGCAAAAATGGTGGCGAGGTATCATGCAGGCATTAACATGATTAAAAAATAACCGACCTAGCCTTGCCCTTTACAGGCAAAGCCGGATAAGAAAAATAGCAATAAACTCGCGCGGCTTAGGTCGCTAGATCCGGCAGTTCGTAAACCAAACGCACGTGATCATTAAACAGGCCTAAACACACTTCATCATGCCCGGTGATGGTGCAAGGCACTAAACTCACCTCGCCCTTTTCCACCATGTAGATGGCATATTGATTAAACTTTTTCCCCAACTGCAGCGCCATGCTTCTATCGACAAATACGGCCCAGCTCTTTTCCATATGTGATAAATCTGGCGATGCGCCCACCATTGCACGATAGGGGCTGCCGATTAATTCAATATCACGGAGAAGTTGGCGGTCGAGTAAACGGTTTTGGCTGGGACTGAGGAGGGTTGAAGCGGGATTATGGGCGGTAATTACAGCAAAGGAAAAATCACAGGATAATGCTTGAGTAAGCAAAAACAACGGCTTCTGGTAATGCTGCCACAAATCTTGAGTCATGTTGTCCATTGGTAGTCTAGTCGAAAAATGAACCCGAGTTAGTGTAGCAGAGCGCCTCCAAAATCCAAAGAGGCGTGAACTAGGTCACAAGAATTAAAAATACATTAGTTATACTAATCAATGACTAAAGTAAATATCATGGTAAATCAGGGCCTCATCCAGAAATTTGTTAACATTTCATTTGTTAACAAATGCCTAAAACGAGTACAATGACGCCATTGGCTAGTTGAGCAGATAACATTAAGTTTGCTTAATCTTGACAAGGGTTTGTTAGATTCCTCTGTGAAATCACCCAAGGCTAGCCAGACATCTTTTAAAATGTGTTCTACATTTGAGTTATCATTTAAACATTTTAAAAAAAACAATAGTTAAGGAACTATTTATAACTATTGCTTATCGAAGTTGATACTGGTTACGTTTTATCGTATTACACTTTAAACGTGCACTTTATATACATCCTGATGTGTCGCCGTAAAGATCTTTCCTTTGAAGCACAGAGCAGTTAGAGGAAGTATCAACATTTTATGAATATAAGGATCCGATGTAAGCGGTCCTTATGGTTAGAATAAAATTGGTTAAAATTTAGGTAATTAATATGCAAAATCCGCACATTCTGATCGTTGAAGATGAAGCCGTTACCCGTAACACGCTGAGAAGTATTTTCGAGGCAGAAGGGTATGTGGTAACTGAGGCCAATGATGGCGCAGAAATGCATAAGGCTATGCAGGAAAACAAAATTAACCTAGTGGTTATGGACATTAACCTACCAGGTAAAAACGGTCTGTTGTTGGCACGTGAATTACGTGAAATCAACAACATCGGTCTGATCTTCCTGACAGGCCGTGACAACGAAGTCGACAAAATCCTTGGACTTGAAATTGGCGCGGACGATTATATTACCAAGCCGTTCAACCCACGTGAATTGACGATTCGTGCTCGCAACCTTCTGACTCGTGTGAATAGCGCTGGTAACGAAGTCGAAGAAAAGAGCTCTGTCGAATACTACCGTTTCAACGATTGGAGCCTAGAGATCAATAGCCGTTCTCTGGTGAGCCCACAGGGTGAATCTTACAAACTGCCACGTAGCGAATTCCGCGCTATGCTGCACTTTGTTGAAAACCCAGGCAAAATCTTAACTCGTGCCGATCTGCTGATGAAGATGACTGGCCGTGAGTTAAAGCCACACGACCGTACTGTTGACGTGACTATCCGTCGTATCCGTAAGCACTTCGAGAGCTTGCCAGATACGCCAGAAATCATCGCGACTATCCACGGTGAAGGCTACCGTTTCTGCGGTAACTTAGAAGACTAATCTTCGAAGTCCGTTTGAATAATAAAAAACCAGATCCTCGGATCTGGTTTTTTTATCTCTGCAATATGGCAAATCCTCTGCCCCGCTTTATCACCCCGCCAAACTTGAATAACCGAGCTTAAATAGCCATCGTAAACCTTAAGCGCATCGATTGGGATGGGAGTTGCTCACGACCAAGTGCTATCCACAGCCTAAACTCAGGTGTTAGCTAAGGTGGTAGTTAAGGTATTAGCCAAATACCGAGTATAAAAAAGAGTGAGGTGTTAGCCTCACTCTTGGATAACGGCAATCGCTTGGTTAAACAGCACCCTGCTGTGGGTTATTTGCCGCTTTTAAGCTGTCTATCGAGGAAATCCGCCAGTGAGCGATATAAGTGATTACGCACTTTCTCACCGCGCATCGAATGCTTAGAACCTGGATAATCAATCATCTGGAACAGTTTGCCTTCGTCCTGTAACGCCTTATACACGCGAGTACTGTTTTCAAACAACACGTTATCGTCGGCCATGCCGTGGTACATCAATAGCCCAGACTGATAGTTTTTCACATAGGGGAACACGCTACTGGCTTCGTAACCTTGTTCATTATTCGCGGGATGGGCGAGATAACGCTCGGTGTAGTGAGTATCGTACAAACGCCAATCGGTGACGGGCGCGCCCGAAATCGCCGCCTTAAAGTAATCTGGCGCCTTAAACAGACTCATCAAGGCCATATAACCGCCGTAGCTGTGGCCATAAATCGCCACATTATCGCTATCGACAAAGGGCAAGCTGCGCAGATAATCGACGCCAACCTTTTGGTCGTTCACTTCCGCCTCACCCAAGTGACGGTAAATTACCTGTTCGAACTGAGTGCCTCTGTGGGCGCTGCCGCGGTTATCCAGTTGAAATACCACATAACCTTGCTGCACTAAGTATTGGGTAAAGTAATCCTGCTCACTCCAGCTATTGGTTACCAATTGCGCATGTGGGCCGCCATAAACGCGCACGACTACGGGGTACTTTTTGCTCGCATCGAAGGGCACAGGTTTAAAGAGACGCGTTTGTAAGATTTGACCATCTTCCGCCTTAAGCTCTTTAAACTCAGGCAGTTGCCAAAGGCCAGCATAGTCATACAGAGGATGACCTGCTTTGACTTGGTTCTGCTCGACCCACGCCAAATGTTGGCCCTTATCGCCGTGTAAACTGATCTGTGGTGGCTGAGATAAGCTATTGAAATAATCCAGATACACGCTTTGACTATCGGCAAATACCGGATTGTGCATCCCCGCCTCGCCGCTCACGCGCTCAACCTTGCCACCGGCTAACGGCACACGGTAGAGATGCTTTTCGATAGGGGTATCTTTACGGCCGGTGAAATACACCCAACCTGCGGTTTCATCAATATATTCCAGCTCATCGACCGCCCAATTGCCCTTGGTCAGTTGCGTCTTCAGCTTACCTTTTAGGTCAAACAAATACAGATGATTAAAGCCGTCACGCTCTGAAGCCCAGATAAACGCCGATTGCTGCTTTAAGAAGTGCAGGTCGTTGTTAAGATTCACCCAAGCATCGCTACGCTCTTTGACTAAGGTTTTCGGCTTGGTCAGCGCATCGAGCGCCACCAGTTGAAGGTCTAATTTTTGTTGATCGCGGCTCTGCCATTGAAAGGATAAATGCTTGCTATCCGGCAACCAATCGACGCGAGGCAGGTAAATATCTTTATTTTTATCATCGCTTAAGGTGACCCAATTGATGACTTTATTATTAAGGGTCACAACACCCAGTTGGATCTCGACATTGTTTTTACCCGCAGCAGGATAACGCTGCTCGGTAAGCTTAATGCCATCGGCGTAGATTTCATTGCGGGTGACTAACTCAACGCCAGACTCATCGATACGGGTAAAGGCGATGGCCGACTCATCGGGCGCCCACCAGTAACCCGTCATGCGATCCATTTCTTCCTGGGCGACAAATTCCGCCATGGCATTTTTAATCGCGCCGCCACCGTCTGTGGTCATGGCCTCAAGCTTTTTAGTCGCTAAATTGAGCACATACAGATTTTGGTCCCGCACGAAGGACACAAAATTGCCCTTGGGCGATAGGCGCGCATCGGTGGCAAAGCCCTCGCCTATCGGCAGTTGGCTGACGCTGTTATCCGCTAAGGAGAAGTAATACAGATTACCCGAGGCAGGGATCAACAGCGCCTTGCTATCGTCCGCCCAGAAATATTCCATAATGCCTTCGCCATAAATACGTTGGCGCTCGCGACGGGCCTTTTCTTCATCGGATAACTCATTGCTCGCCAGTTTATCGGCGTTTAGCAACAGGCTAGATTCGCCCGTCTTCACGTCCATCTGCCAAAGATCGTAAAAATTCTGGTTGTCTTTACGTCCCGCAAGATAGGTCACCCTTTGACCATCTGGGGATAACTTTAATCCACGGGGACTCGTGCCCGCCAAGGCAGGCGAAGCATTCATGCGCTCGATAGTCAGCGGCGTTGTGCCGCCTTCAAGCGCATAGGCGGGGGTCAATATCGCGCTAGAAACCATGGCCAGTTGACTCGCTATCAGTAGGGATGAGGCGCCCAATGTCACCGAGCGCAGGGAAGAAGCTAACCCATTTTTAGTCATTATTATTCCTTGGAAGCATACTCGCCTTAAGGTGGCGATCAAAAACTGCCGTCATTGTGCCAAGGCAAAGCCTAAATAAAAAGCGCAGGCAATATACAGATACAAATTAGCTGGCGAACTCCTGCGGTTAGCTCAATTTTCAAGATAACCAACACCGCCTTGCGATAAGAGATAATGCTAACAACCTAAATTGCGCAAAACCCACAGCAACATCGCTGAAATTGTCGACTAACTGAGTTATTATTCGCGGCAAATAATGAAATTGACCTCAATGTTGAACCCCTAAAGGACCTAACATGCAGACTCTTGCCCAGCACTTAACCTCAAAGGCAGTGAACGAATCCCTCGCGCAACTGATTTTGACCTTAGCCGACACCTCCAAAGCCATCAGCCATGCCGTGCGCCACGGTGCCTTAGCTGGCGTGTTAGGCGCGACCGAGCAGGAAAACGTGCAAGGTGAAACCCAGAAAAAACTGGATATCATCACCAACGATATGCTCAAAGATGCATTAAAAGCCGACGGCACAGTGCGCGGCTTAGCCTCAGAGGAAGAAGATCATGTGGTGGAAGTCAGCGCCAATGGTCAATATCTGGTATGTTTCGACCCTTTAGATGGTTCATCGAATATCGATATCAACTCGCTGGTCGGCACGATTTTCTCTGTTCTTCCCGCACCACAGGGCGAGTTGACTGAAACAAGCTTTTTGCAATCGGGCCGCAATCAGTTAGCCGCTGGTTATGTGCTCTACGGCCCATCAACCATGCTCGCGCTCACCACAGGCCAAGGCGTGCAACTCTTTACCCTGCACCCAGAAACCAACGAATTTTTACTGACCAATGCGGCCATGAGCATCAGCCCTGACACCCAAGAGTTCGCCATTAACATGTCGAACCAACGTTTTTGGGAAGCGCCAATGCAGACCTATATCGCCGATTTACTGCTAGGCAAAATTGGCCCACGCGAAAAATCCTTCAACATGCGCTGGATTGCCGCCATGGTGGGTGACGTACACCGCGTACTTTCTCGCGGCGGTATTTTTACTTATCCAACCGACAATAAAGATCCGAAAAAGCCATACAAGCTGCGTTTAATGTACGAAGCCAACCCAATGGCCTTGTTAGTCGAGCAAGCTGGCGGTAAAGCCTCTACTGGTTATGAAACCATTTTGGATATTCAACCGACGCAAATTCACCAACGCGTTGCGGTTATCCTAGGTAGCGCCAATGAAGTGGACGCTTGCCTAAGCTACCATGGTTTGGATTACAGCGAAGAACCAAGTCTAGACTAAGCCGAATCGCTTAAGCTTTGATTTTTTTTCAGATGAAAGCCACTGACCACAGTGGCTTTTTTGTTGTCGCGTAATGCGACATTTGGGTTTTAGGCGGCTTCACCGCCGGAGTCATTGCGGCCTAACGGCCGAGGTAAGTCAAAGTCGTGGGGCTTCACCCCTCTGCCTGATATTCGTGCTGTTTAGCACAATGCTATATTGATTGCGGCCTAGCGGCCGAGATAAATCAAGATCGTGGGGCTTCCCCCCACACCCGACCAAGGAGGACTGCTCGTCCTATCCTCCTTGGATGCTCCAAGACGCCCCTAACGGAGTTGAAAACCCCTTGTGCTCATTGACAAATTTGCTATCGCTTCCGAAGGATGCGTCCCTGCACCTGCGAAAGCTAGCTTGCCATCCATGGCAAGACTCACGCAATTTGTCTATTCGCCCTGCGGCAACTCCGAGGGGATGGTGAACTTCTGGTGTATTGGTGTTAGGTGCAATTGACTGAAAAAGATATGCATGTCCCATCTTTGTATTCGTTCTGTTTAGCACAATGCTATATTGATTTCGGCCTAATGGCCGAGGTAAGTCAAAGTCGTGGGTCTTCAACCCACACCCGACCAAGAGGGGATCAACAGCAATTCCCTCTTGGATCTCCCTTGCCGCCCCTAGCGAAGTTACATGCATTGGTTAGTGGCTTCGTGCTTATTCAAAAATCGCTAACGCTTCCGATGGGGCGTCCCTTCCCCCCGAAAGCTACGCAGACGTCCTGTCTGCGTCACGCGATTTTCTTCAACGCCCTTCAGCAACTTCGCAGGGGAAGGTGAAGTTCTGTAACTTCTGTGTTGGCGGTGAATCCCCAAAAATTTGTACTTTCCCATCTTTGAGCTACGTTAACGTTTAGCGATTTTTGTCTTTATCTTTCAATGGTAAAGTGGGTATTATGAGGCTGATTATTATCAAGTTATGAATGGACGCTGTTGATAAATGATTCTAAAAACTAAAACACTTCAAAATACTCAAACACCACAAACGATTGCGGGACAAAAACAAGAACAGGATGTTGCCTTCTATTTGCGCCGAGCCTTCAAAGATCATCCAGAAGTGTTAGTCATCAATGATTTTCGATTCACCTTTAACGGCGAAACCGCGCAAATTGATCATTTAATTATTTATCCCTATGGTTTTGTTTTAATTGAGTCTAAAAGCATAAAAGGTCATGTGGATGTAAAGCAACATGGCGAATGGACTCGCAGTCACGGCAATAACTGGTTTGGTATGCCATCACCAATTAAGCAAGTTGAACTACAACAATCGCTGCTTAAAGAGATGCTAAAACAGCATCGAAGTGAAATTCTCGGTAAGTTACTCGGGATAAAACAGCAAGGTTTCGGTATGCGGTGTTGGGATCATTTATGCGCGGTCTCAAGCGACGCGGTTATAAATAGAGAAACTATGCCTACGGCAGTTTCAGAACTGTTGGTTAAGACAGAGTTTTTAGTCGAGAAGCTTGAAAAGGTCATGAATCTTAAAAGCAAATTCTTACGACTGATAAATGTGAGTGATACCCGTCCAGACTTTAATCAAGAAGAACTGAATTCAATCGCTAAGTTCTTAATCGAACGCCATATAGACCCATCTCAAGCTACGACCGAAATAACGTCCGTACAAACACCACAAGTCAAAGAACCTGTTGCCTCCTTTGACGTTAACAAGGTGGCAGAAGTAAAAAACCAAGCAATAGAGCAACCCACAATAAACAGTATCCTTCGCTGCAAACATTGCGGCGAATCAACAAACTACACTCCGATGTACGGTAAGTTTGGTTACTACATAAAATGCAATCAATGCACCAAAAACACGCCAATGAAACAAGCATGCCCACAGTGCCAAAGTACACAAACGAAAATAACTAAAGCTAAAGAAACCTACACATTACATTGTAATGATTGTGATAACCATTATAGGGTTATCTAAACGAAATCAATTAGGATACTCATAATTTTGTCTACTACAGCGAACATGAAGCCCTATCAAATTAAGTTGAGGTACTTTTTATTACCAGTGCTACTGCATATGAGCGGTATTACGCTATTGTTTTTCTTATTATCTATATTATTCACAAAGTATCTATCCGATTTAATTGGTCACAATCACTTTTATCAAACCTATCTAACTAGCATTGAATGGAATGGGATTGTAAGCCTATTCTGCATTTCTGGATTTGTGTCATACCTCTCAGTTCGATTGATAAAAAAGCCATTTTCATTTATTGAATTTAAAAAACCAAGATATAAAAATTCAATGTATTTATCACTTTTATCACTGCAGTCACTTTTATTAATATCTGCTTTTTTATTAAGTTCATTTGGTTTATCAAGGTTATCAGAATTAGATAGTCCAACCGAATGGAAAGAAAAAGGAATGCCTGTATATTTCTCTGTCAAAACGGCTGATTTATCAGGGCAAAAATCAGTACATATCCAATTAAGTCCATCACAAAGATACAGTAAAGCGATAGATGTCTTCTGCGTTATTAGCCTTGATAGCAGTGGCCAATTTTGGGCAGGTTTCAACTACCCATTTTCGGTTGAAAAAACAGAAAAATACCCAAGTGAAAAAATAGACAAGCTAATCAGTGATAGTGTTAATAAGTGTAAAAACACATCAAATAGTGATATCAAATACTTCAAAAAAAGTAGTTTCGCCTTTGAAAACAGCGGTTATTTAAATGCTTTAAAACGGATAGTTAGCAGCGATATACTAGAGAATAATAACATCACTTTATTTATAGCATCACAACATCTCGAATTTAATAGTTTCAAAATAGACCTATTAAATGGTTTCTTAATGATGTTCGCTACTATTATGACATTTTTGGCTTATGATCTCTGGCAAGCTAAAATACACTGGGAAACTTATTGGGCCCTTAAGAAAATAGAATCAGGAAAGGCATAAGTCTTTTGCGATTGACAACCGACACCGTGGGAAAGATAGGACAGGCACAAATCTTTAGGACTAACAGCTAACACCAAGGCAACAAGAGTTCACCTTCCCCTGCGAAGTTGCTGAAGGGCGTTGAAGACTCTTTATTAAAAGGATAGCGCGTGACGCAGACAGGACGTCTGCATAGCTTTCGGGGAAGGGAAAGATGAGACAGGCGCAACTCTTTCGAGACTAACAGCAAACGCCGAGTTCACAGAAGTTCACCCTCCCCTCGGAGTTGCCGCAGGGCGAATAGACAAATTGCGTGAGTCTCGCCATGGATGGCGAGCTAGCTTTCGCAGGTGCAGGGATGCATCCTTCGGAAGCGATAGCAAATTTGGCTATGAGCACAAGGGGCTTTCAACTCCGTTGGGGGCGGCAAGGGAGATCCAAGAGGGAATTGCTGTTGATCCCCTCTTGGTCGGGTGTGGGGTGAAGCCCCACGACTTTCTCGGCCGTAAGGCCGCAATTACCCACAGTAAAAACCAACTAACTTGCAACACAAAGATTTTGCTGAATCTTCCAACGACGTTCCATGAGTGGAATCGAGAATCCATAACATACCACCACAATCAAAGGTTGAAGCTGAAAACTCAACTCAGGCCACAACATAAAGGCTGCCACGCAAGCCACAGTGCGCACAATCGCATGTACAATCGCCACCTTTTGCGCCGCTAACACGCCGAAAACTAACCACATTAATCCTGTTTGCACTGCAAGGGCGAAGGGCAAGGCTAAATAGTTTTCCATAAAAAAGGGAATACTGATGCTAAAGGTTAAAAAACTCATCCCCATCGCAGCCAAAAACACAGTCTCAAACCAATTACGATCAGCGCTTTTCTTGAAGGAGATATTTTCACCTGTGAGACGAGAGACTCCCATAGCAAGATAGACAATAGAACCCGTGCCGATAAATGTTGCCATCACCATTTGCGATGCTGGCAGAATAAAACTCAAGATAAACAATAGCGTCCATACAATCATGCCTGATACAGGCATAGCTAAAGCACGTTTTTGGCGGTATTCGATAAGTTGTTGATCCAGTGTTTGATGTTGCATGATTAAGCCTCCTTGTTGGTATGGCTTAAGTATCCCTGCATCCGCTAAATCACGGCAGTGTGAGTTGTCAGCAATTACGGATGACAAATGTCATCAGTGGGAATTAACAATGGAACAATTGCTGGTAAGCCCAGATTGGAACATTGCAATATGCCAGTGGAATTACCCCTCAATATCACCAAGGCGAAGCGCAATACGAATCGCCTCTGCTGTGGTCGCTACGCCCAGTTTTATCCGAATATTGCGAAGATGGTTTTCAATTGTTCTTGTCGAAAGGCCGAGTGCAAGGGCGATATCGCCTTGTCGTTTACCTAATGCGGTCCATGACAGTACTTGCTTTTCACGTTTTGAGAGCGTTTGAGTTTGCGGTTCTTGAGCCTCTAATAGACGACGAGCGGCGGCAAAAGCGGCGCTAGACAACAGTGTTAGCTCGAAGCGAGCCTTGGCGGAGCTGTCGATGGATTTGCCGCCAAGGCTCATTGCGCCCTCTAGGCCAAGGGGACCAAAAAAGGGAATTTGTAAGCCGTGTATACCCGCCCCTTTTGGTGTTTTAACGATATGATATTCTTCGTTTTTACCATCAATGGCCTTGGTCCAAAAAAAGGGTTGGGCAGTTTCCAAAATATGGTGAGTCACGGGGCACTGACGGATATAACTGGTAGCATCGACGGTTTTACCATTGTCAAACCAATCACCTTCAATCCAATAAATACGCTCTATGATGCCATCGAGACTCGAATAGGCTGAGAACAGGACAATTCTATCGTAACCATACAGGTGAGCACGCTGTCTAAGCCCTTGTTGAATAGTTGAAAAATGGCGACAAGTTTCAAATTCTAATAACAAGCGGGTTATATCATCAGCGGGCATCTTGTTTTACCCTTTTTCAACAGAATTGAGTAAGGCCTTGGCCGCGAGTTGGCCTAGGGAGTTACCAGCCAAAGGACTATCTCCTGTCAGTAACTTACGATCCTGATGAGTTTGCCCTGAAATCCCTTCATTAAGGATTTCAAACCCAATGGCTTTAAGCTTTTCGCCAAACTTCCAAGTGAGGTGTCCTGGCATATAACCAATGTCTGGTGTTTGGGCATCCATAGCATCAGGGAAAGCAACAATTTGGTAGCCCGCAAACAAAGGGTCATCGCCAACAGCAAGAAATGCAGCAGGCCCATGGCACAATGAAATGATAAATTTATCTTGCTCCATTGCCCATTTGATTACCGCTTTCATATCTTCACTCTCAGGCAAACCGATAAGCGCTCCATGGCCACCAGGTATAAATACCCCTATATAATCAGAGTCTTCACTAAGGGCATTTTGTACAACGTCGGCTAATTTAAGCGGCTGCCTAAAAGATGAGTGATATTTTTGGTATAAACCTTTGACCTCTTCATCCTCCGATGGCATAGCCCACCATTCAAATTTAACGGGATTACCTGACAGGGTGGCTATATCAAATGAAAAGCCTGCTTTATCAAGATGGTACATAGGAAGTAATGTTTCAACAGGATGATTACCAGTTGAGAAAAACGTCCCATTATCCGTCAATAAATAGCGCTCATCGGCGCCAACAAGCAGAATTTTCCAGCGCCCGCCTTTATACGGGTTGGGGTAATCTGCACCACTGAGATCAGATTTCGCTGCCGTAAATTGACTTAATGAATAAGGTGAAGGGAAAAAAGCATTATCTTCTGCGGGGTCAAGGGTGGGACGCTTATCGTCATGCACTGCCGTCATAGTCATTTCCTCAGCTATGTTAAATTAGGTTTCCATTATAGAGACTGATGTTAAATGCAAAATAAGGGATTTCCCCTAAAAATACAGAATATTTATAACAGTTCATCCATTTCTATAGCATGTCAGACCAAATCAACAGATTTATTTCCATGTTTTCAACATATTTCTATGTTCATCCTACAATGATTCACTTGAAAAATTTTTTACTAGCCATATCTTTTAGCTACATTTTTCAGCATCGAATTGTCTGCCATTCGACTAAAAGCTGGAAAATTATTGCGTCCAACTCACGCTATATACTGTGGCGCATAGCGCAGCGTTAACCCAGTATGTTATTGTTTTGGCTTCATTGATTTGATTTTTACGCTTTAACCACTAAGGGTTTACTCCATATGGAACAAATATTTGAAAAGCTCATGTATGCATCACGCTGGATTATGGCGCCCATCTACTTGGGGCTCAGCCTAGTGCTATTGGGCTTAGGCATTAAATTCTTCCAAGAAATCTTCCATATTCTGCCGATCATTTTTGAAATGAGTGAAGTGGATTTAGTGCTGGTCACCCTGTCCTTGATTGATATCACCCTTGTTGGTGGTTTGATTGTGATGGTGATGTTTTCAGGCTATGAGAATTTTGTCTCACAGCTAGATGTGGGCGAAGACAGTGAGAAGCTCAGTTGGTTGGGTAAATTAGATTCAGGCTCACTCAAAAACAAAGTGGCGGCCTCGATTGTGGCGATTTCGTCTATCCACCTGCTAAAAATCTTTATGGATGTGAAGAATATCGATAACGACAAAATCATGTGGTACTTGCTGATCCATATCACCTTTGTGTTATCGGCCTTTGCTATGGGCTACTTGGATAAGCTGACACGCAAATAATCAATAAAAAAGCCACTGTAATCAGTGGCTTTTTTATTCTGTTGCTTAAGACTCGCTATCGACCAACTCGACTTGATGGGCCTTTTCGGTTTGATCGACTATGGTCAATACCGCGGTATCGCCAACTACGTTGCAGGAGGTCAGCACCATGTCGATGATGCGATCCAGCGCGGCCACAATCGCAAAGGCTTCAATCGGCAGACCCATTTGATGGATTAACACCCCAATCATCACCATGCCGCCACCAGGCACACCACCCGCGCCAACAGATAACAAAAAGATACTAAACAGTAGCGATGGCAGTTGCTCGCTGGTGATTGGCATTCCGAAGGCATTGGCAACAAAGAAAATCGCAATCGTGATATAAATCGCCACACCGCCCATATTCATGGTTGCCCCAAGCGGCACACCAAAACCTGCGACGGCGCGATTCACCCCAAGCTTTTCGGTTAGGGTGCGCATAGTCACAGGAATCGTGGCATTAGAGCTGGCGGTAGACAGGGAAAACAGTACTTGCTCTTGGGTTTTCTCGCGAAAGCGCTTGGCCGAAATCGGTGTGAACATACCGACCGCCAGCGGATAGACCACAAAAATCCACAGTAATAACAGCGCCAGAATGATCACGACATATTCGAGCACACTGATAAATACCGCCGCATCTAAGGTGGCGCCTAACTTAAACATCAGCGCAAACACCCCATAAGGCGCAAGGCTCATCACCACAGAAATCAGTTTCATCATGATTTTATTGGCGGTTTGAAAACCTTGTACCGCGCCAGCCACATGCTCGCCGAGGGATTTAATCACCCCGCCCAGCATCAGTGCCATAAAGATCACTTGCAGCATATTGCCCGACATAAAAGCCGCCACTGGGTTACGCGGCACTATATCAATTAGCAGCGCCATTAAGCTGGGGAGTTCAGTCGCGGTAATAGCAACCCCATCTGTGCTACTCATATCGACGCCTTTACCAGGGTCGAGCAGTAATACGACTAATAGGGCGGTAGAGATAGCGACCAGGGTATTAACGATATAAAAGCCGAAGGTTTTGCCGCCAAGGCGGCCAAAGCTTTTTAAGTCCTGCAGCTCACACACGCCGCAAACGATACTGACAAATACCAGCGGCACGACCAACATCATGATCATATTGACGAACATGGTGCCGACGCCGCCAGCCAGTTCGACTAAATTGCCAGAAAAGAAGCCAATATCGTTTAGAAAATATTGCACTAAGGTGCCAAGAATAAGTCCCGCAAACAGACCGATAAAGATCCGTGTCGAAAGTGATTTAATCATGCTTGTGGTTTCCCCAAATAGCTCATCTTTTATTCTTCATCTTCCTTGATGAGCAAAATCGCCATTCCCTTTTAAGTTCAGGCGGGGATAGTGAAACATGCTGGCAGTAAATTCAATGAATAAATTTACTTATTTCATTTTCAATTAAGCCAAACTCATCACAAAAATTTTGTATTATTCTGATTTATAACAAAAATAAAATCATAGATTAATAATCACGCTATTAATACATAAGTTAAAAAATCAAAAATTAAACACTATTTAAACCAAATAAACACAATTAATCGATTCAGCTTGAATAACGCTAGATTTAAAAACCAAATAAACAGCTTAATTAGAATTAAAAACTATCGATTGTGATATTTACAGAGAGATGGGGAAGGATAACGACTAACAATATGCCAGTAGCACTAGCTCAAGCCGATGCGCCAGCAGGTGCTGCTGTTTAATGCTAATACGTTGCTGAGTTAACCAAAGGCTTAATTGCTGCCAATTTTTTAAGTCGGCTGACTGTAAGTATTTAGCCTGAGGCGCTTGCTTGGCAAAGTCATCCGCGGCATTAATTTGTGGGATAGCGAGTAACTCGTTGGGCGCAAAAAGCGCTAACTGCGGCACGATACAATGGGTCATGCCCGTTAAGGTATGGGCAATTTGTAGCCCTGCGGGGTCGAGATCGGTAAAGGCAATAATCGGTATTTTACCTACCATCGCCTGTAAAAACTGTCGCACACCAATGGGTGAATGGTGGCCGCTACCACGGTAAATCACCATAACGCGGCTAAGTTCGGCAGGTAAGCGCGCTTGAGTGATTGCATCAAATATATCTAGGTTTTCAACCACTAAGATGGCGTTAACATGAAGTTCATGGCAAAGCTGTTGCGCTTCATCTATGGGGATACGTAACGAAGAACGCGCAGACATCCCCATGGGAGGCGATTCAAAACCGAGATACTTCAACAAAACATACTCGGCTTCGGGGCGGATGTTCGCCAGCTTTTCATTCTGGCTTTGGGCGGACATGGTGATGCGGTCTAGATTAAAGTCCAGTGCCTGTAAATCCACGCCCTCTTTTGCCAATACACCTTGGCGCAGCAACTCAAAATCCCTTGGCGCAAAACACAAATATTTTTCCGCACCATCCAGCTCGCCTACTTCTAACTCGCGGTAAATCGTTCGCCAATTCGGGCTAAGTTTTACCCTTGGAGCGCGATTAAGATAAACGCTCTCCAAGAGTTGCAACTGCTGCTTGCCTAGGCGAGCCATAATTCCACATCGCGGATAATAAAGTTACCGCTGTAGATCGGATGGGGTTCGCCTAAAGGTTCTAACTCGAAATAGGCTTTATGCTCATCGGGCAGGCCTTCGTAGCCGCCAATCACTTGATAAATCCAGCTTTCGGCATCCCACGGCAGGGCTTTTTCGACTAAGTAATCGAGCGCCGATTGACGTAAGCCCGATTCAATCACATCGACAAAGTAAGTATCAACCGCTTGCTTGAGTGGATTATCAGGAATATCAAAGTCTTCACTCTGAGTAAGCGACACGCTCACATCCTGCTCACGCACTGTTTCTATCACGCCCTGACGGCTAATCGCCTTGATATGGGCGACGATGTTCATCAGCTCAAACTCTTGGCTGGCGTTATGCACATCCACAGACGCTGGGGCCAACAGCACTTCGGCGCGATTGAAAAGGCTTGGGATTTCCTTGTGGGACACATGGTCTGCAGGGCGATAATCCGGATGCAAATCTGTGTATAGCAACCAGCCCTTAAGCAAGCGGGTACGGCCGCGAATTTGCCTAAAGCGGCCGAGTAGTTCCAGCAACCTGCCCTGCACCACACTGAGCTCCTGGGCGCAGTCGCTCATGGTTTCCTGCAAGGTGGTCACCAGCAACTTACGCAACTCACGAATATCACCGGCGATTTCGCCTAATTCGCTAAACTGGAACATCTCCAAGCCATTCAGCAATTCAGACACTTGGCTCTGGGCGAGTTCGTTTTCACGGATCTTAGCGTTAATGGTACCGACATAACCGAACTCGTTGTTGATGCGTCCCCACAACACACGGATGGAGTAACGTAAACTGTCGGCAAAGCTATACACATGCTCACTTAAATCAGACAGATATGCCTCGGCGGCACTGTAATCTGAGCTGTGGCGCGCTTCTTTATAATGGTCGGCCAAGGTCTTAATGGTGGCGAGCGCCGAGCCGACGTTGGAGTCGATTTGGCGATTGCGCTCATCACTTAGGCCCTCTTCGAGCAAGGCACGCACCGAGCGTTTAAGGCGCAGCTCTTGGTCAGGCTCTGGGCGCCATAAAATCCCCGCCTGTTTGAGTTTTTCAACTACGGCGGGATCATGGGCATCCTCGTTTAAGGAACCCGCTAAATAGGCGTCCATAATGATGTCAGCATGGCGACCTAACTGCTTGAGCAGCTTCACCCCAGCCTGATGTAAGTTACTGCTCATCACGGCCTCCTTGGTTGATGCTGTGCGTTATCGTCCAAGGCATCATAGTAAATCCCGCTGCGTCGCCGTTTCCGCCTGCGCTTCTAGGCTTAGGCCTTCGGTCTCGTCGATAAAGCGGATCACTTCATACAGGTAATCCAGCTTGCCAGTGGCGATATAAATTTGTTTTTCCACGTTAGGGCGCACCAGATAACCAAGCTCTACTAAGCGCTTGAACACTAGCTTAATTTGCGCATCGCTATTGGTACTGGTTGAACCGAATAAACGGTATTGGCTGAGTTTGGCCAACTGCTCACGAAACGCGGGCGTATCTTCAATTCGGCTTTGCAACTCGGTTAAGCGCACTGGCGCGCCTTCGCTTAAGGGCGCATCTTGGCCGCTGGCTTCCTGCACTAATACCAGCCACTCCACCATAGGAATAAGTGCCTGACAAATATCCTTAAACTGCGATGAAATCACCTTGCGTTCGCTCTCGCCTAACTGCAAATAACCGCAGAAAAACACATCGCCCTCGGCGGCCGAGGCCACGGTGCGGTTGATTTGGTTCAGATAAGCCTCGACCCGCTCGCGGGTACTGTTATTTTTCAATGCGCGCCAGCCATCTTCATTGGTGGTGCGGCAAATAAACTCACCTTTTAGCAAGAGTTCGATAATGGCGCCCGTGCCGACTAATACGGTTTGGTTTGACTCATTCATGGCAGCACTCATTAGATGGCCTCCTTGCTCAGGCGTTTACTCAACATATCGGCAATCGGATTGGCTTTGGGCTTCACCACCTGCAACTTCTTGGTTTGTTTATTGATAATGTAACGGTTCTCGAACAGGTTCAGCACTTCTGACTCTGGGTTCGGGAAGGCGCCTAACACGCTGATATTGTTGTTACCACAGGCATCGAAAATCTTCTTCACGTTGGTGTGGTGCAGCGTGCCCAGCTCGTCGATCGGCCAGTGAATGGTGACGTCGGCACGGCCACGTAACAAGCGCGTGAATGCCAACAGGAACTTACACAGGATCAAATAAGCCATACCGTGGCTCGAGGATTCGTTCAGCTGTCTGTCGGTGCGGATAATCAGGTCGCTATTGCCCTCTTTGAGGCGCAGCTCGATTTCAAGCAACTTAGCAATGCCGCCAGTTAAGGCCGCGCGGCCAATAATATCCAAGGCGCGGCGCATGCTGTTGGTGTATTCCTCATCGGGCAGACCATTAAAGCCGTCGGCCTTCCACTGTTTGAAGGCTTTAACGAACTGTTCAAGCTCAGGCCAAAACTCTAATTCACTGATCTTAGAGCGAATACGTACCGCAGACTCGGATACGCCATCGAGGAATAACTCCTCGCCCACTTCGCGGGTAATGCGCGCACTCTGGGAGGCGATGCGACGGTCGATATCGGCAAGTACATCGTAGAAGGCAGTTAAGTCGACCCCGAAGATCCGTCCCTGTTCACGCAGCGCCATAATCGATTGCGGCACAATCACATTGAGTAACTGTTCAAGCTGCGGCACTAGCTTGCGGTAATCCAGCAGGCGAATACCTTTATCGTTGATAAAGCTCGACTCTTCGCGGGCGCGCTCCCAAGTCTCGGCTAAACCTGAGCCTGACTTGCTGGCAATTACAGAGTCGAAATGCTCCACATATTGCTTAACCGAGCCCATCAAATAATCGCGTTTTAACAGTAAATCTTCACCCTGACGCAAACGCTCACCTAGGCTACCTTGAGCTTCTTCATTGTTGGCGGGCAGTTTCAGCTCGGCCAACTTACGCATCACGGCGCGCAGTTTGGTTAAGTTTTCAGAAGCTTCAATCTGCGCCGCATCCGAGGCCTTACGGTCGGTCTCGAGTTGTTGGCGGCGAGTCTTCACTTCTTGAGTCTTGGCTTTAAGCTGCTGATCGATTTCCGAGGCGGCACGTTTCACGTCGCTCAATTGAGTCTGCAACTTAGGCTTACGCAGCAACCAAGTGTGTTGATACCAATCGTCGAAGCGCAATACTTCGCTGCGACGCTGCTCGGCGCGGCTGATTTTGGTTTCAAACTCACGGATTTGTTGCTTGAGTTTAAGGATATTGTCCTCATCCACACCGCGGGACTTAAGCTCGTTTTTGTACCAAGTTTCGCAGGCTTTCTGCTCGGCCTTAGCGCTTTCGCGGCGAGCGTCGATAGTCGCCTTGATTTGCCCGAGTTGATTGTCGAGCGCACCAATAACTTCCTGCCAGTAGGCTTGTTTTTCCATCCGCGCTTCGAGCGCCTGCTCTTTTTGCTCTTCGAGCCAGAGCTGATGTTGATGCTTAAGCTGTTTCAACTCGCCATCAAGTTGAGTTAAGCGCTGCTGGGCAAAGGCTTTACGCTCGGCCAGCGCCTTGTTGATCTTGTCCTGCTCACTGCGTTTTTCATCGAACAGACGACGTAAATCATCGCGGCTATTCTTGTAAGCCGTGCGGGCAAAAGTCAGTTCACGGCTGAGTTTATCCAGCTCACCGTTAATCGCCACCAGCTGAGATTCGGCCTCGGCCTGTAATTCCTGCGCACTTTGCAGCGCCTCTTCGGCCTTGCTTAAACGAATACGCAGTTCCTGCTCGGAGGCGGCATATTCAGGTACATCGATGGCTTTTAGATCCAAATGCACCCCAAACAGGGTGTCGCTCGTTCCTGTCACGCTCGGATGCAAATCGGTGCGGTGCAGCAACTCGGGGGCAATGACTTTACCCAGACTCTGCTCCCAACCTTGGGCTTCCTTACGTAGAAACTCAAGCAAGGTATGGGACTGCGGGAACAGCATATGGTGCAGTTCATCGAGCGCGGTTTGGCGCTCGTTAACCCGCAGGCTAGCGATACGCAGCGCTTCGTTGGCTTGGTCGCGTTTGGCGCGCAGCTTACGCTCATCGCTACTTAAACGCTCCACCTTAGCGTTACAGCTTTCTTGCTCTTCGTCGGCGCGGTGAATCCGCTCGTCGAAAATCGCGAGGCTTAACTTTTCTTCCTCGGTGTAGGTCACGCCATCGACACGTAATTTGAGCTCGGCGGCATTGAGTTTGAATTGATATTCCTGCTCGCTAAAGCTCGCCTTGCCCGCATCCATTTGGCTACGCCATTGGGCTTCGAGGGCATCGAGATCGGCTCTTGCCACTTCACGCTGTTTGTCGCGCGCTTCGCGTTGCTTGTCTTGGTCCGCGTGTAAGCCTTCGAGCTCGCGGTTTAACTGCTCGCCAATTTTGCTGCGGCGGGCATTGTAAGCCGCTTCAATATCTTGGTGTTTTTCGGTTTGTAACTTATGGCGCTCGCTTAAGTTTTCCATGTCCGCGCGCCAGTTTGGCAGCATGTCCAAGTCAGCCTTAGCTTGCTCGATATTGGCATCTAAAAAGGCGCCGTGCTGATCTTCAATCGCATCGAGTTCGTACTCGCACTTGGCCACGTCGCCCTTGGCGGCGGATAGGTCGAGATTTAGCTCGTCACGCACTTCTTTCCATTCGTCGTCCAACATCCGAAGCTTTAAATTCAGCTCCTTAGACAGGGTTTGTTGGATCTCTAAACGATCGGCCTCTAGGCTTTCGTCGTTGCGATAACCACGGGACAAGCTCGAGAGACGCATCTCGGCGCTGAGTAATTGGTTAAATTCCTGCTCGAGCTTTTCAAACTCGGGGCGGATCACTTCAAAGCCTTGGATTAATTGACTCTCGCGGATCCACGCCTCGACACGTTGTGGATTGAGGCGTGAGCTAGGTGGATTCACCCCGTCTTCTTCCAAAATGGCGGCGATCATGGATTTGACCGTTTCCATTTTGCCTTCTTTGGAGTGCACCGCCTTGGCGAGTTTCTCGATGTGGCGCAGTGAATGCTCACCTTCACACAGAGCGAATTGGTGCGCATAGGCTCGCAGTTCGCTGCGGTTGCTGCCCGTGCTTAATAAAGTGCGATCGTTTTGAATAATCGCGCGGTATTCGCGGGTATTCAGCAAGTTAGTGGTGGCTACGCCTTGGCGTTTTAATTCACGACCCAGTTCTGCCATGGTGTGGCATAAAATGGTGTCACCATTTTGGGTTTTAATGTAATCGCTTAACTCAAAACCTTTGCCGATAAAGCGGTAGTTCACTCCTTTACCATCGCCCGCCGACGCCAGCACGGCTTGATAGAGCAAGCCATCGGCCTTTTGATATTCGTAAATGATGTAGCTTGAATCGTGTGGCAAGTACCAACGCTCGAAACTGTCACGGGTTGAAGGCACCACGCGGCTAGGATATTCGCCATAAAATACCGGCACTAAGCGTTGCAGAGTGGTTTTGCCCGAGGCGTTAGTACCACAAATATTGGTATGGCCATTGAGGGCGAGTTCCACAACGCCCGGAAGGTGCGTATCAATCAGCACAATACGAATCAAGCTTGGCATTTCATTCCTTATCCAAACGGGAGACCTTATGCACAAAGCGAACGATAAGGTTGTCCAAAAGCGGCATTAGACTTCAAAAATCGGGATGTTAAAAGTCTTGGCCTTAAAAGTAAGCCCCTAAAATAAGGCAATCGTCGAGCCTTGGCAATTCGGCACCTAGGGCTGAATGCGTTAGCTCACATCAAACGGCCAAGGATACGCCAATTCGCCCCAAGAAAGGTGAGTTTTATGCGGGGGGAAGGCGATCGGCAATCCGGCCATAAATTAACATCATCTCGGCGAGCGAGCTGACCTGCATGCCTTTCATTAAGTTCGCGCGGTGAATTTCGACCGTGCGCATGGCGATGCACAGCGTATCGGCGATCTCCTGATTCTTATAGCCTTTGGCGATAAGGATAAGGATTTCCCGCTCCCGCGGTGTGAGCGCCTGATAAGTCTGAAGATATTGATTATTTTGGTGATATGCCTTGGCATGCTCTAGCGCTTTCACTACCGCGTCCGCGAGCTTAGCGCCATCGGCGGGCTTTTGGAAAAAATCCACCGCCCCGAGTTTTAGCGCCTCCACCGCCATGGGCACATCGCCGTGGCCGGTAAGATAAATCACCGCCAGCGGACTATTATGCTGCACTAATTGCGCATGTAACTGCGGCCCGCTAAGGCCCGGCATACGCACATCGACTAAGGCACAGCCCGGCTCGCTCAAGTCGATGGCGGCAAAAAACGCCTCGGCGCTATCAAAATCGTGGATATTCAAGCCATAGCTTTCGAGCATAAACCGCAGCGAGCGGCGCACCGACTCATCGTCATCGATTAAATACACGGGCAATTCGTGGCTCATACTGGTGCTCCATCTAGCTTACGGGGTAAAGAAACCTGTGCTTGGCAGCCGCCACCTAGGGCGGTTTCTAGGCTAAAACGGCCACCATGACTCTCGGCAATATCACGGCAGATCACCAGCCCCAGTCCTAATCCCTCGGACTTAGTCGAATAAAAGGCCTGCATCAGCAGATTGGCATCCTCGGTCAGCCCAGTGCCATTGTCTGTCACAGTGAGCAGTAACTTACGCTCAAGATACCTAAGATCGATATCGATTGTGGGCAGATAGGGTTTCGACGCATCGACCTCGCTCTGCTGACGCTGCACACAGGCATCGGCGGCATTTTTCAATAGGTTGAGCAGTAGCTGTTGCATGCCGACTTCATCCAAGGGCAATTGATAGGCTTCGCCACTGATATTGGTGGAAAGCTGGATCTGATGCTGCTCCAGCTCATAGGCGAGCAGCGGCGCAGTGTCGTTCACAAGTTGGTGCAAATATAAGGGTTGTTTGGAGACTGGCCGCTTTTTCAATAAGTTACGCAAACGGCTGATAATACTGTCGGCGCGGCTGACCTCTTGCTGAATTAAGTTCAGCACAGCTTGTAATTCTTCAGGACGGGTTCCACGCTGCAAACGCACCTCGGCGCCATGGCAATAATGGCCAATCGCCGCCAGCGGTTGGTTGAGTTCGTGGGAGAGGCTCGCCCCAAGCTCCCCCGCAATCGCGATGCGCTGGGCATGTTCCAACAGGGCGCGGTTTTCACTGAGTTGCCTCTGAGTATTGATCAACTCACGGCCACGGCGGCTAAAGCGATATTCGAGCCAGAAATGGTACACATTGAGCAATACCAATATGGTTAACACAAACCATGCCCAATGTTGATGCAGTTTTACCCATTGCCACGCTCGCTGCCACCACGGGGTTTGCAGAGGATGCATATCGAGATCTTTAAGGAGTTGATCAATCGCAAGTTGGCTCACGGCCGTGGTCCAACCCGCAGATTCGGCGGCTCTCGCAGCGGGGCTGTCTTCGGGTAAGGCCAGTAGGGCTTGAGTCACCTGCTTAGCTAAGGTTTGTGTCGCACGATTGGTCTTAGCCATCGACCAGTTGGGATAGAGTCGACTCGACACTTGGCAATGAAACCCAACGGGTGCTTGATTATCGAGCACCCGATAATCCTTTATGTTGATCAAGCCTTCGGCCTGCATTTGCTCAAGCTGGCAGACGGGCACAATCGCCGCATCTAAGCCTAGAGCTTTAACGCTGGGAGCTTTAACGCTTGGCGCATCTGTACCACTAAGCTCGTTTGTCCCACCCTGCTGACCTGTACCGCCAAGCTGATACACTAGGTTATCGAGCGGAAATCCTAAGGGAATGATATCCCCTACTAAATGGATTAAATCTATGCCCTTTAGCTGCGCCTCGTAGACCATAGTGAGATAACCACCGAAGGCATTTTTGGAGACTATACCAAGGCGCTTGCCCTTGAGATCCTTTAAGGTCTGATAGGGAGAATCGGCCCTGACCACCAGCGCCGACCCCACCTGCATGGCCGCACCATTATTGATAGGGCTTCGTAGGGTAGCGAGCCAAGACAGGGAATACTGCCGCGCCAGCATCACAGATTGTCCAGGGTTAGTGATTACAAAATCGAGGGCCTCGGTTTCAACCCCTCTGGCTAACTCTTCGAGGCTTAATGGATGTAACCTAAAGTAACTATTGGGAATTTGTGACTCAAGCCATCCCATCAGCGGTTGCCAACGATTGATGGTGCCCTTGTAGCCACGAATGGCCAATACACCCACATCAACCACTTGATAGTTCGCGGCGTCATCCATCTGCTGCGCGGCAGGCGCAAGGCTTAATACACCAGTCTGCGCCACTTGAGCGGTCGATTCCTCGGCCACCACACTCAAACTCAACAAACCAGCCAAGGCGATGATGAGCCTTACTTCCGATAGTCTGCCCCAGCTCCAGCCATTGCTTGAAACGGATACGACAGTTGATACGACAACACTCAACACTGTGCCCATACTCCTTAGCCCTAGGATTGCATCCATTTTGTTGCTAAATCATAAACCCTATTTTTTGAGAGGTCATTCTAACTGATATTTGTTGCGCTAGATCAAGTCCCTATCCGATATGTGGAAAACCACTATAGAGATGCCACCCCGCCTTTTACAGAATGCGCCTAACGCTAAACCTTAAGTCTTTCGACCCGTTTTATCTGTAAGAGTGAAGGAAATTCCTATGGACAAGAGTAAACGTCAGTTTCTCGGAAAAATGGCCAGTGTGAGCGTCGGCGCCGCGCTCATTCCTGTCGTGCAAGTGCAAGCCCAACCGACTCAAACTGCAGCTACGGGCAAACGCTACGGCATGGTAATTGACCTGCGTCGCTGTGTCGGCTGTCAGGCCTGTACCGTGGCGTGCACCTTCGAAAACCTGCCGCCCTTAGGGCAATTTCGTACCACAGTGCAGCAATACGAAGTGTCACAACTAGATGCTGCCACGCCGCCCACATTTTTGATGTTGCCAAGACTGTGTAATCACTGTGAAAACCCGCCTTGCATCCCAATTTGCCCCACGGGTGCCACCTTCCAACGCCCAGATGGCATTGTGGTCGTCAACAACGAATGGTGCGTCGGCTGTGGATACTGTGTGCAGGCTTGCCCCTACGATGCCCGCTTTATCAACCATGAGACCAACACCGCCGATAAATGCACCTTCTGCGCCCACAGGCTCGAAGCAGGACTCTTACCCGCCTGTGTCGAAACCTGCGTTGGCGAAGCGAGGGTGATTGGCGATCTGAACGATCCTCACAGCCACATCAGTCAGTTACTTAAAGCAAATCAAGCGGATATCAAGGTGCTCAAGCCCGATGCCAACACGGCACCTAGAGTGTTTTACATCGGCATGAACAGCGCCTTTGAACACAGGATCAGCGGCCAAGCCCCCGTTCGCACCCTACTGACAGACACTGGCGAGGAGATCCACCATGGTCATTAAAGAAATCTTTACCCCAGATATCGCCATCACTTGGCTGCCCTGGGCAGTGCAGTACTTCTTTTTGATGGGTTTGGCCTACGCCAGTGTGTGGGTGGCGACCATTCATTTATTTAGTGCGAAACAAACCGATGCCAGACTACTCAAGCTCTGCGCCTGTTTGATGCTTACCGCTGGCATAGTCGCGCCGATTGCGCTACTTGCAGACCTACACCAACCGCTGCGGGCATGGCATTTCTACGCCCAAATCAGACCGCATTCGTGGATGTGGTACGGCGCCTTTTTACTGCCGGTATTTTCCGGTGCGAGTGCCCTTTTTGCTTGGCTGTTACTGCGCCAATACTTGCCAACTAAAGCCTCGACACAAGGGGAATCGTCCCAAGATTGGGTGAGGCGTATTGCCCAACTTATCCGCCTAGGAGACTGGGATAGTGATAAATGGATCAAGCCAATCGCACTGATTGCTAGCCTAAGCGCCTGCAGTATTGCGCTTTATACCGGAATGGAAACCATGGCGATCAAAGCGCGACCGCTCTGGCATACCTATTGGTTACCGCCATTGATGGCGACCAGTGCCCTACTCGCCGCCTGCGGTACTCTCGCCCTGCTCAATCGTGTTTTGCACGGTTATCAAGCCAGTACCCAAGACAGGTTGCTGCAATGGATCAGGGCAAGCTTTGGTCTCTTCGCCCTGTGTCTTATCGGCTGGGCCTTATTCGATAAAGGCTCGGCGCACGAAGCGGCGCAGTTATTAGACACCAGCCCAAGCTGGCAACTCGCCGCCATCTGGGTATTGGTTACCCTAGCCCTGCTGGCATTGGCATTAGCAGTGCGCCGCCTCCCCTCGGTATTGATGTTAGTCGTCAGTTTAACGGCGGTGCATCTGGCATGGGGATTTCGCTGGATTGTACTTATCCAAGCGCAAACTGACCCTAAATACGGCGCGGGCACTTATTTCTATCAATTGCCATGGGGGCCAGAGGGCCTACTGGGTATCGCTGGCACCTTCGGCCTCTGGCTCGCGTTGATGGTGTTAGTGTCTGAATTTATTCGCCATCAACCACTCTCAGCCCATCAGGCCTGTGAGCCACAGCACTTTAATTAAGAGCATTGGCATTAAGAAAAGTTACCGCATTAAGGAGTCTGTAATGGATAAGAGTAAACGTCGTTTTATCAAAGGCGCAGCTATGACGGGTGGCGTGGGATTATTTGCCGCAGGTTACAGCCATACCTTAGCGCAAATGGGCAAGGGGGTCGTGAATGGCAGTTCGGGGAAAACCACCCAAGACCCCATCCATGGCAATTCGCTAGCCCCTGAATACAAAGTGGATTTAACCTCAGGCCAGCTGATTGGCAACGATGAACAACGCATCGCCAATACCATGTGTCTCGGCTGCTGGACCAAGTGTGGCGTGCGCGCCCGTATCGATAATAAGACAGATAAAATCCTTCGCATCAGCGGTAATCCCTATCATCCGCTCTCGGCGCGGGAACATATCGACTTCGATACGCCGATCAAAACCGCCTTTGTGGGCTTGAGTGCTTATCAAGAGCAGGGCTTACAGGGACGCTCTACCGCCTGCGCCCGTGGTAATGCCATGTTGGAACAACTAGATAGCCCCTATCGCGTCACCCAATGCCTTAAACGGGTCGGGCCGCGCGGCAGTGGTCAATGGCAAAGCATCAGTTTCGAGCAACTGCTGGCCGAGGTCGTCGATGGCGGTGACTTATTTGGCGAAGGCCATGTCGAAGGCTTAAGAGCGATTCGCGATATCAGCACGCCACTCGATGCCAATAATCCTGAATATGGCCCCAAGGCCAACCAATTATTGGTGTCGAACGCTTCGGATGAAGGCCGCGATGTCATCATTAAACGCTTTACCTTCAATAGTTTCGGTACACGAAATTTTGCCAACCACGGGGCCTATTGCGGCTTTACCTATCGCGCAGGTGCGGGTGCCCTGCTCGACGATTTAAAAAAGTACGCCCACCTTAAACCCGATTGGGACAATAGCGAGTTTCTACTGTTTATCGGTACCTCGCCGCAGCAATCCGGCAATCCTTTTAAACGCCAAGCGCGGCAGTTGGCCAACGCTCGGGTCGACGGGCGAGAATTCAGTTATGTGGTGGTGTCGCCCATGCTGCCCAACACCTCGAACCAGCCCTGCGCGGGTAACAATACTTGGCTGCCGATCCGCCCCGCGACCGACTCCGCCCTCGCCATGGGCATGCTGCGCTGGATTATCGATAACCAGCGCTACGCCAGTGCGTTTTTAACCGCGCCCAATGCCGAGGCGGCGAAAGCAGCAGGCTACCGAGGCTTTAGTAATGCCAGCTTCTTAATCATCAGCACGCCGAATCACCCCAGATACGGCCAATATTTGTATGCCAGCGATCTCGGATTGCCCTTCGAAGGCAAAGCCTATGGCGAGCAAGACTCACCACTGGTTATCGATGCCGCCACAGGGCAGATCCTACCAGCAGGACAATGCGCCAAAGCGCAACTTGAGGTTGAGCAAAGCGTGAATACGCCAAAGGGGGAGCTGAGCGTGAAATCGAGTTTTCAGCTGCTCAGTGAAGCCGCGCGCAGCGTCGAGATGGCCGACTACGCCAAGGAGTGCGATATCAGCGAGGCGCAAATTGCCGCCCTCGCCCACAAATTCACAGATCACGGCACTAAGGCGGCGGTGATTTCCCACGGCGGCACTATGAGTGCAAACGGTTTTTACAGTGCATGGGCGATCATGATGCTTAACGCCATGATTGGTAACCTAAATCTTAAGGGGGGCGCGATAGCCAAAGGCGGCACCTTCCCCGCCTTTGGATCTGGCCCAAGGTACAATTTGCAGGAGTTTGACGGCATGGTCGAACCTAAGGGTGTATTCCTCTCCCGCTCTAAGTTCCCCTACGAAAAAACCTCTGAATACCGCCGTAAAATCGAGGCGGGTGAGTCGCCCTATCCGTCGAAGGAGCCTTGGTTCCCTATCTCATCGCCCCTGCTCGGTGAGCACTTAACTGCGGCGGTGCATGGTTATCCCTATCGACTCAAGGCGTGGATCAACCATATGGGTAATCCGATTTATGGTCAGGCGGGTCTCGGCGAAGCCATTGGTGAACAATTAAAAGATCCCAAAGTATTACCGCTATTTATCAGCATCGACAGCTTTATCAATGAGACCTCGGCGCTGTCGGACTACATAGTGCCCGACACCTTAACCTATGAATCTTGGGGCTGGAGCGCAGCTTGGCATGGCACGCTCACCAAAGAAACCACCGGACGCTGGCCGATTGTCGAGCCGAGGGTCGCCAAAACCGCCGATGGCGATGTGATTTGTATGGAATCCTTCCTTAGCCAAGTGGCGATAAAACTTAATCTGCCCGGCTTTGGCGCCAATGCGGTCAAGGCCGCCGATGGCAGTTTGCATCCTCTGAGCCGCGCGGCCGATTTCTCGCTCTACGGCGCGGCAAACGTGGCCTACCTTGGTAAACCCGTTGCCGATATCAATGCCGAAGATATGTACTTCAGTGGTGTTGGGCGCATTCAAGCGGAACTCAATGCCAGACTCAAACCCGAAGAGGTCAAAAAAGTCAGTTACTTATTTGCCCGTGGCGGCCGCTTTGAGAATATCAGCGCGGGGCGCGACGAGGCGGGCAACCCCAGCAAGGTTTGGCCAAAACCTTTAATGCTGTGGAACCCAGAGGTGGGCAGTCGGCGCAACAGCTTGAGCGGCGAATATATGAGCGGCTGTCCACGGCGTTATCACCCTGCGCTCGCCAACGGCACACCCTTGGAGCAAGCATTCGATAAATCACAGTGGCCGCTGCTGATCAGCAGCTATAAGTCGCACACTATGAGTTCGATGAGTATAGGTTCGGACCGTTTACGCCAAGTGCACCCCAATAATCCTGTGCGCATCAATGAGCTAACCGCCGCACGCTTTGGCATCAAGACCGGAGATACGGTCAAGATCAGCACGCCAAATGGCAGTGTAGTGGCCTTGGTGGAATGTGTGGCGGGCGTGCATCCCGACTGCATTGCCATCGAGCACGGTTATGGCCATAAGGAGTTAGGCGCGCGGGATATAGTCATCGATGATAAAAAGATTGCCGCCAATCCGCTGATCCGCGTCGGGGTCAATATGAACGACTTGAATCTGTTCGACCCAAGCCGCCATGGGCGCTATCCGCTGGTGGACTGGGCCAGCGGCGCATCGGCGCGGCAAGGACTTCCCGCCAAGATAGAGAAAATCGCTTAACCTAGGCTCACCATCCAAGGCGCTTGCAGCGGCGCCTTGGATAAATAATCGGCCTTTGAAACGCGACACATGTCGCTCTTTTTTATCCTCAGCGTGATCTTATTTTGACGAAAATTGGTATCTATCTCACAGCATTAAGTTTCGTTGAAATACCTCTTACGAGTAAAATCATGGCTATAGTTACACTATATTGCACTATGCCGAATGCTAAGAGCCTAATGCTATGTGCCTAATGCTCGGCTTAGGCTCTCAACGCCGTCTTTGAGTTAACCCACTCATCAGGAGTATTCAGTGTTTAATTCTTCACTACGTAAAGACCTCGCAGAAAGCGAAACCAAACGCAGGGAAGCCGAGGCCGTTGTCGATTCAATCAAGGCGAGTATCGCGACGATTGAGTTTACCCCCGATGGCATCATCCTCGATGCCAATCCCCTGTTTTTGAAGGCTGTAGGCTACTCACTGGATGAGATTGTCGGTAAACACCATAAATTATTTTGCGCAGCAGACTATGTAAATACCTCGGAGTATCAACAGTTTTGGCGCGAATTAAAACAAGGACAGGCGAAGGAAGGCAAATTCCCCCGCGTGCACAAGAATGGTCAAGAGATCTGGCTCAGGGCGACCTATTTCCCCATCAAGCTGGATGGCAGAATCACTAAGATCATGAAAACTGCGGCGGTGATCACCGAGGATAAATACCAGCTAGATGCTCAGGCGGCGCTGTTTGCCGCCCTGCAAAAATCCCAGGCAATCATCGAGTTCAGCCCCGAAGGCAATGTTCTCAATGCCAATGCTAACTTCCTGAGAACAATGGGATATAGCAAGGAGCAACTCCAAGGCAAACATCACCGCCTATTCTGCTTCGATAACTTCTATCAGGATAATCCCCATTTTTGGGATGACCTGCGACGCGGGCAATACAAGAAAGGCCTATTCCAACGTAAAAATGCCTACGGGGATTCGATTTGGCTTGAGGCCGTTTACAACCCTGTAATGGATGATCACGGCAAAGTGGTAAAAGTGATCAAGTTTGCCAGCGACATTACCCAGAGGATTATCAAGAGCCATGCGATTCGGGATGCGGCCAATATCGCCCATGCCACCTCGCAGAGCACGGTTGAACAGGCTAACCGCGGCGTGCAGTTACTCGATGCTACGGTAAATACCTCAAACGCGATTGCGGCGCAGACCCATAAAACCACCGAGTCTATGCTGAAGCTCAACGAGCAATCCCAAAGTATTCAAGCAATTGTGGCAACAATCAGTGCCATTGCCGATCAAACCAATCTACTGGCCCTCAACGCCGCCATCGAAGCTGCCCGCGCGGGCGAACAAGGCCGAGGCTTTGCCGTAGTGGCCGATGAGGTGCGCCAATTAGCGGCGAGAACCAGTAAATCGACCGGCGAAATCGCCGCTGTGGTCGATAAGAACAGCCAACTGACGGCCAGTGCCACCAGCATGATGAATGAGGTTGAGCGCATCGCCGAGGAAGGCAAACAGCAATTAGCGGAAGTCACCGCCGTGATGGGCGATATTCGCACCGGCGCGGAGAATGTCGCCGAGACAGTTTCGCAACTTTCCATTGATTAACCCATTTTGGCCAAGCGTTAAGGGATAAGCGAGATACTTAAACAATGGCTAAATTGCATGACTGAGTTAATAAGTGAAGTATGAAAACGGCTGGGAAGCGAGGTTAGCAGGCTTAAGCGGCAAGAATGAGCAAGCTTAAGCGATTAGAAAGTTAAGTACGCGAGCTAAGCTAAACCCTTGGGATAACAGGCTTTACAGCAGTTGTTATTCCAAGTGGTTTGAATTGAGTCTTATCCTTTATCGGCGCCTTGGTTTCCCTCGGCGCCACACTGACCAAATCACTCAGGTTTTACTTGAAACAGGTCTTGCTTAAAACAGGCCTTACTCGAAACAGGTCTGGCTCAAAATACCGCTTAAAAATCGGTTTTGCGCCCTTCATAGGCGGCGCACATTTGTTGCATTTGCGCCTCTTCGTAGGGGCGTAGGCCACTCATGACTAAGGTTTTAATCCCTGTGCCAACGAGGGTATCGCCGCTATGCAGTTCAAAGTGCAGCGTCACATCGCCACGCTTACCATCAATTTTAAGCTCTTGTTGTACAAGAGATAACTTCACTTCCACAAAATCGAGACTAGTTAAGTCGAACGACATGCTCTCGTAGATCACTAAGGGACGCTCGGGGTTAATCATCACTTGATGCTGTTTCATCAAAGGCACCAAGATATCGATAAAATTGTGTCCCGAAAACGCCACATAGTTGCGAATAAAGGATTCGGTTTGCGCGTCGCAACGACTCACATCGCCCTGACGACTCACCTGCAAATAGGTTTTCTCGCGGTTATCGCAAATCGAAAAACTGTCACTCACCTGCTCGGGAAATTGCAGCTCGACGCCATCACCGACCATGCCAGCAAAGGTAAACTTCATGTTCTGGCTTAAACCGTACTGGGTTAATACGAGGGCAAACAGCAAGTCGCCGGGCACACAAAAGCGCTTAGCACCCACATCGTGAATAGGGTTAAAGTCTTGGGCGATTTTCTTGGCGAAGTCACTGGCTTGTTGTGCAGAAACAGAAATTGATTGATTTTGCTTAGAAAAATACGGCGATAGGAACATATAAACTCGATCTTAACTGGCTCAATATTGGGCGAATAACAAAGGTGCAACGAGTCTACCTCAGTTTCGGCATTTCACTCACCCGATGACTTATCCTCTTAGGGTAACGAACAAAGTAACATCTGACTTACATTTGTAAAGATAAAGAATTTTAAGTTGGTTTTAAGTTAATAAAACTAAGCTCCGCGGCCGCAAACGAGAACAATTCCTGTTTGCAAAAAAAATAAAGACAAGCACCATGTCCGATTCGGAGAGCCCAATGACCCAACTTAGCCCAATGCGCCTTAGCTTATTGGCTTGCGCATTAACTACCGCCTTCAATGCCCAAGCCAATTCGCCCAGCCAAGCCCCTGCAAAAATAGAACAGATCAGTATTTTCGGCAGTAAAAATCCCCTCGATACCACGCCAGGTAGCGCCCATCAAATTACCGAAGCCGAATTAGAAACCTTTAAATATTCCGATATTATGCGCACCTTGGCCTCTGTGCCCGGCGTTTATATTCAAGAAGAAGATGGTTATGGCTTGCGCCCGAACATTGGTATGCGTGGCACAGGGCAAAATCGTTCTGAAAAGATTACCGTGATGGAAGACGGTGTTCTCGCCGCTCCCGCCCCCTATGCCTCCCCAGCGGCTTACTACTTCCCTACCTCAGGCAGAATGCAATCGGTTGAAATCCTAAAGGGAAGCTCAACGGTAAAGTATGGCCCCCGCACCACGGGTGGGGTGATTAACATGCTGTCTCGGCAAATTCCTCAAGAGGCATTAGCCGGCAAAATTGATCTTGCCTTAGGCCAAGATGGCTTCGGTAAATTACACACCTATGCGGGCGGACAAGGCGAACGCATTGGTGCAGTGGCCGAGATTTATCGCTATCAGGCCGACGGATTTAGGGAGATAAACACGGTCGGCGGCGACACTGGCTTTACTAAAAATGATGCCTTAGCCAAGGTCAGAGTGAACACCGACAGCACGGCCACATATCAGCAATCCCTTGAACTCAAATTGAAATTTGCCGATGAGACCTCTAACGAAACCTATATGGGTCTGACCGATGCGGATTATCAAGCCTCGCCCTATAGTCGCTATTCTGCCTCGCAAAAAGATCAGATGACCACAGAGCATAAGCAAGTGCAGCTCAACCATATTATCGATTTCAGCGACACGCTAAGCCTTAGCAGCATTGGCTATTACAATGATTTTCATCGAAATTGGTATAAAGCCGACAAGGTGGGTGGCGAGTCATTAAGTGGCAAAGGGATCCAAAATGCTGCCGACTTTGACGCGGGTCTGCTCTCTGAGCTTGAGGTCAATGTCAAAGCCAATAATCGTAGTTACCTCGCCCAAGGCATACAAACGGAACTCAATTGGTTACTCGGGGATCACGACCTCGCCTTTGGTCTTCGCTACCATGAAGATGAAATGGACAGATACCAATGGGCCGACAGTTATGCAATGGACGCCAACAGTGTCATGTTACGCACTAAGAGTGGTGTCCCGGGCACCGACTCTAACCGTGTCGATAGCGCCACGGCATTTGCGGCCTATGTGCAGGATAAAATCAGCCTAAACGCGCTCACCATTACCGCTGGCTTACGCTGGGAGGATGTCGAAACCCAACGCCGCGATTGGGGTAAGAAGAATCCGGGTCGCGAGGGGAATCCCGATAAACGGGTTGAAAGCCAGTTCAATGCACTGCTGCCTTCGTTATCAGCAACTTACCAGATTAATGAGCAAGTATTAATTCTGGCTGGGGTACAAAAAGGCTTCTCGCCCGCCGCGCCCGGCAATGCTAAGGGGCAAGAAGAACAGAGCTGGAACTATGAGGCTGGCGTTCGCTACCATCAAGATGCATTTAATGCAGAGTTAATCGGTTTCTATAGTGATTACAGTAACATGCACGGCAACTGCACGGCGGCGCAGGGTTGTGATGACACTAAACTCGACAATCAGTACAACGCAGGCGAAGTGGAAGTTAAAGGCCTCGAACTCAGCCTCGCCCACGAGTTTAACCGCGCCGGAGCGATGAGTTTTCCAGTCAAACTCGCCTACACCTACACGGATGCCGAGTTTGGCAATAGTTTCGAATCTGAGTTTGAAACTTGGGATAAGGTTGAAGCGGGTTACAAGTTAACCTATCTACCTGAAAACCAATTGTATATTTCAGCAGGTGTGCAATCGCAACACTGGCAAATCACAGTGGCGGCACGTTATACCGATGAGATGCGAACCAAAGCAGGTGCAGGTGCCATTCCCGCAGATGAAGTGATTGAGGCCAAAACCTTAGTGGACTTGTCGGCGCGTTACTTTGTCACCCACAGTCAGGAAGTGTACTTAACCGTAGACAACCTCTTAGATGAAACCTATATGACGACGCGAGTACACGGCTCTATTTTTGCCGGAAAACCTCAAACTGTCACACTCGGTTACAGCTATAAATTTTAATCCCTCGTAAAACGAACAAGGGCAAACCCAGTTTGCCCTTGTAAATCATCTTTCTGCAATCACTGCGACTAAACTCGCTTAAATTCGCGCTTTAACTGAAAACTCTCGTCGGTCACCAGTTGTTCTAACACCTCTACCCGCTCGCGCAGTTTATCAAGCTCAATACGTAACAGTTGGTTTTCGGCCTGAAGCTTAGTACTGACCGAATTGCCGCGCTCGCGGATCTTCATAATCGCGACTGTATATCCGCCGACAATGGCAAAAATAGGGATAAGTAATGCAAGCGTTGCTGCGTTCATAACGGGTCCTTTTCGAATTTATCTCTTAATCCAGTATGTGCAACATAACCTAAATGCACCAGTGACAAAAGTCATGAGTTGTCACCAAGCAGTTGAGCGACTCTCTACGAAGTCCCGCGCTATTCCTTATCGAAACTATCCACCACAATCGCCCCCATAGAAGCCGGCATGGTAATCACGATAATCCGTTTAATGGAGGTCAGAGGGTCGTCAATAAAGGGCAGCTTATCGAGGCAAAGGAGCACCAAACTCACCACACAGGCGCTAATCAGATAGGCCATAACAATCCGAAAAATAAATACCGGCAGGCGGTGACGAATGTTTTGTTGGAACACACTCTGGTAAGTAAATACCCCAAGAAACAGCAGCGACAGACTCAATAACATCAGCAGATTCAGTAGCGGCAAGGTCTCCCCGAGTTGCCATGCCTCCTCCGAAAACCCAATAGGCACAGCAAGCGCAAAGGCACCGACACAGACTTGAATCGCATCTTCAGTGTTAAAACGGTAGGTATCAAAGTTAAAGCTCATCGCGCCTCCCTGTAATTTCACGGCACATCATAGCCGCACATCGAATAAGCAAATCTTAACCCGTAAAAATGTCACCCATTGTCGCTACTTTGGCTTCGCTTTGAATGCGTCGGATAGTATCTTAAAGGCCACGATAGCATGGCAGCCAGAAGCAGCCTTGAGGTGGACTGTCGTCTCGCTAATCACCATGGTTCTCCTGTTTAACATCGATGTCGCCTGTTTGTTTTGAAGGAACATTAGTAACTCGTTTGGGGACAAAAGCGATTAATCTTTTTATCTATTTATGGAGTTTATTGTCATTGTTTCCCCAGTGACTCGCCGTGAATATATCCCTATAGGCTCGACGGCGACATCCATGTCGCCAACGGTCACTGGTGCCCCAATGCCAATTTTAACTACCCATTTGCGATATGTACGTAAAAAGCAAAGGGACAAAAGCGTGTCAGAACCTCGGCTGCATCAGGCGAATTTCGGATAAAAATTTCTATGGCGATAACGCTGAGAACAGTTGCAAAAATATCTGGCACTACATTTTGGGTACCAAAATTCGTGACAGGTATTTTTGTCAATTGCTTCGATTTGTTAGGCCTTTACCTGTCTAATTTTTGTTTTGGTTGTCAACACGGTTTCTCAGGTTTAGCTTTATCGCTTTCAGATCATCATTAGAATTATATTCTGCGTCCATTCCCTTTTCCTTACACCAACCTTGAAATTCACTCATTAACTCATAGCCGGTTTTTGTAAGACCTTCACCGCCATTGACTTCGAAGCCTATTACAACAGTAGTATCATCAGAGTGGTCTTGGTATCTTTTTTTAAGCTTGTTAATAGCCTTTCCCAACTCTTTAGTCGGCAACTTACCCGTATAATTTTTATCCTGACCGTAAACAACTCCTTTTTTAGTCATTATCTTTTCCTTCTTTTAATTTTCGCATGTATTCGAAATAATTAGTTGTAGGTTTAACAATACGTTCATAATCAACGCCATCATCCTGCTGATTAGTTGTTTTTTTCCGCAGATGTTCAACATCCCCACCTGTATCTTGTTGTATCAGACCACCAATTTCCAAGGACTGACCTTCTAATATGCTACCGATACCCATGTCTGCCCCCTATGAAATTAATAACTTAATGTTACTAGAACTAGCTAAACCACCTCTCAATAAAAAAACTTTAATCAATTGATTTAGAAGTGTTATATCTCTTAATTTTGATACTATTTCTTCCCTCTTTGACCTTCCCGCAGTACTATTAAGCTCATCAAATAAATCATCTGTTAATTTATCTATTTCTTCAGATAATATTGAGACATTTTCTTTAGAAATCTCCCTATATTCCAACTCTTCATCTTCTTCATATGCAGAAAATAATGAAATATATTTTTCTGATAAAAGAGAATCTAAATAGCCTGTTACATTTACCTCTCGACTAAGTTCGCTATAGTTTGAATCAAGATTTTCACCTTGAATTTTGAAATCAGAAACAGTTAAACACATACTCATATTTCTCTCCTTAAATTAATTTCACTATATCACTTCTAACTTTTTGCTTTAGCTCAGCAATTGTTTTAGAGCTTTCCAAATAACCTTCTGGAATCGTATAGTCTAATGAATCGGGTATTTTCTTAGATATTCGATCTTTGCATTCTTTTAAGGCCAAATCATCACACTGAACCTTATAATGAAAAGAAAACCTACGTTTAAGCGCTGAATCTATCTGATCAAAACAGTTGGTTGTTGCCAGTATGGTTATTTTACGTTCAATGGATATTGATTGAAAAAAATCCATTAGAGAAATGAACGCTCTTTTCATTTCAGAAACTTCATTGCTCTGCTGCCTATCAACCAATAGCCGGTCAAACTCATCTAGGAAAAGAACTATTCCTTCACCATCACTGCAAAGCCTATTTACTTCTTCATATGCTAAATGAAAATTTGCTAGTGTTTTACCCAGCTCAGTCGTAATAATATCCTGAAATTTCAGTTCATATGTTTCAACCTCAAATTTATTCAATGCATATTCAGCTAGAGAATATGATAGCGTCGTCTTTCCTGTTCCAGTCTCTCCATAGAATATATTTATACTTCTAATGTCCAGTTCATCACACAAGTCCACCAATTCACGATCAGAGCCATGAACGAGATCTATTACCTTTTTACAAGAATTGAATATTTCATCATGCCCAATTAACTTTGATTTCTTCTTTATCAGATTTTCATCTACTCTAGTGAGAAAACACATTTTTCAAATACTCTCCTTCTGGGCCTAACATCTATGGACACCCCATTTTTTGCAAGAAAAATCAACCGATAACAAATGTGGTTTTGCAGCCATCTATTCGGATTCCTTGTAAGAGACTCGCTCTTGATCCCCGATGAACTTCGCTGACTTGG